>JBKJZU010000115.1:0-3505 GCA_046715015.1 Micropepsaceae bacterium | reverse complement strand
CCTTGCCCGTGTTCTTGGGCTTTGCGCTGCTCGGTTATCACGTGGGACGCAAGTCATGATCCGCAGTATCGCCGCCGTCGTCGCCGGTCTCGTCTTCATCTTTGCGACACATATCGGGACGGACGCCGTGATGCATGCGCAAGGCGTGTTCCCGCCGGAAGGACAGCCGATGTTCGACCCTTCGCTGAACGCGCTCGCGCTCGGCTATCGCTCGGTGTTTTCGGTGATCGGGTGCGCGATCGCGGCCGCACTGGCGCCCCGCGCACCCATGGTGCATGCGCTGACGCTGGGCGCCATCGGTACTGTCCTTGCGTCGCTTGGCGCCTACATGGCGATCGGCCTTAACCTCGGGCCGATGTGGTATCCGGTCGCGCTTGCGGCTTCGGCCCTGCCGTGTGCGTGGGTTGGCGGGATGCTGGTGCGGCGCTGAGCCCCTGGGGCGTTGGGCGGGTTTGCGCTGGCCCACGCAACCGGTTACCAGGCCGCTCGAACCGAGTGAAAGACCCTCTCCCGATGAAGAAGAAAAAGGGGTTGCCCCCACCCTATGCACAACCCACCAAGGATGCGCGCTTCGAGGGCACGTTCGAAGTGCTCGTCCCCGTCCCCGACCGCGTGCGCCCGCATCGCGTGGCGCTGCAGTTCGACAGCCAAGCCGCCGCCGATAGCTGGATTCATTCGCCGGACGGCGAAGATGCCATCGCCGCCATCATGAAGGAGGGGTGAAGTAGGCATCGCCTAAGCAGGCACACTATGTCCCTTTAACGCTGTTGTGGTGCCAGCTTTCGCACCTCAGAGTGGACCGCTCGAAAGAGGTACCTCGTGCGACACCTATCGCCTCGGTTGGTACCTTCAATCGCGGCGATCTCGGTGCATAGGTTTTCTTGTTCCTGTTTCACACGCCCTATAAGTCCTTTTGAGGAAGGCTTAGAGGGGCAATACCATGGCAAGCATCTATGACGGGCTGAACGCACTTTTGGGGCGCACGGCGGACGGCGCCAACAACGACGGCGACAACATTGAGTCGAACGACGTCGGCGAACGCGGTGATGCCTTTCTGAGAATCACGCCTGCCCGGTACTTCACGAACGGGAGCGATGGGACGTTCGGGGGACCGTTCGGCCCGCCCGGCCCGAATGGGATGGCGTTGCCGGTTGCTCCGACGAGCCCGCCGCCGATTCCGATTCCGCAGCCAGGCCTGACCGGCCCACTGCCGCAGGCGCGCGCCATTTCAGATGCGGTGATGTCGCTGGCTCCGAACGACCAAAACCATCCGAGTTCGTTCGCCGTCAACGAGGTCTTCGATTTCTTCGGTCAATTTCTCACGCATGACATGGCCGAGGCAGCCACGGCGGCCAGCGGCGACATCCCCCTGTTGATCGACGGCTTGCCGTTTCCGTTCAGGCGTACGCCCTACGAACTCGATGCCAACGGGGTTCGTCAGCAACACAACGAGGAAACCAGCTTCCTCGATCTGAGCATGGTGTACGGCAATACCCAAGAGCGGCTTGATCTGGCCCGCGATAGTCTTGCGGGCGGTGGGGAATCGGCGAAGCTTTTGCTCGGCGCCAGTGGGTTGCTTCCGACGATCAAAGAGGTTGGCATCGACTCCGGCTTGACCTCGCTTCAAGTGCTCAGCGCCTTTACGGAAGTCGGCTTTGGTGGTTTGCCGAACCCGGCGACGAATCCGAATCCGGCAACGTTCGAGAATCGCTTCTACGCGGGCGACAACCGCGTCAATCAGCAAGGGGCGCTGATCTCCCTGCATACGATTTGGGCGCGCGAGCACAACTATCAGGTCGACAAGCTCACCCCGATTGCCAATTCGCAGGGCTGGTCGCAAGACCAGCTCTTCGAAGCCGCGCGTGCCATCAACGAAGCGCAATTCCAACATATCGTCTACGACGAATACGTGCCGACGTTGATCGGCAGCCAGTCCGACGTCCTGCTCGACGCTTATAAGGCCACGCATCCGGATATTGCCCCGGGCATTATCAACGAGTGGACGACGCTCGCGTTCCGGTTCGGTCACGATATGTCGAGCAACGATTACACGCTGCTCAACGCCGACGGTTCGACGTATCTGCAAACGTCGTTGGCCAACGCCTTCGCGCTTGCGGGGGCGGCGCAGAACGTTCCGGGCGCCGGTCACAGCGCGGCGGATATCGACGCCTGGATTCGCGGACTATCCGCACAGTTCGGGCAAGAGATCGACGGCTATATCGCGGACGGCAACCGCAACGCGCTGTTCGGAATCGGCCCGACCGTCGACCTCAACGCGTTCGACATTCAGCGCGGCCGCGATCACGGCGTGTGGAACTACAACTCGGTCCGCGCGGGCCTGGGGCTTGCGACCTATGTGTCGTTCGACGCGTATGCGCTCGCCAACGGTTATGCCTTGGGCGACGCCCGAATTGCCGCGCTCAAGGCGGTCTACGGCGACGACATCGGCAAGCTCGACGCCTTCGTCGGCGGCCTGCTCGAACAGCGCTATGCGGACAGCCAGGTCGGCGAGACGTTCACGCTGCTGAACGCGCTTCAGTTCGACGCACTCAAGGCAGACGCGTTCTACTACGAGAACCGGCTTGCCGGCAGCCCCGAGCTCTTGGCGACGATCGAGGGCACGACGTTTGCCGAGATCATGGCGCGCAACAGCGGGGTCGATCATCCCCATCTCGACGCGTTCCAGGTCGCCAACAAGATGGCATTCGGCAACTTCAACGATTTGAGAGTCGGCGCCGACATTGCCTCCGTTCTGCAGGCCGACTTGATGATCGGCGGCGGCGGCAACGATTCGCTATCGGGACGCGAAGGCTCCGATACGCTCTACGGCGATGCCGGCAACGACAGTTTGATCGGCGGCAACGGCGACGACTATCTGAGGGGCGGCGACGGCAGTGACAGCCTCTTCGGCGGAGCAGGCGCCGACAACGTCGGCGGCGGAAACGGCAACGACATCATCAACCTGGCCGACGGCGACGACTGGGCGAGCGGCGGCGACGGCAACGACACGATGCAAGGCGGCAACGGCGCCGACACGATGCTCGGCAACGCCGGCAACGACGTTATGCAGGGCGGAAGCGGCAACGACGGGATGTTCGGCGGCGACGGCAACGACGTCCTCGCCGGCGACGACGGCGACGATGCCCTCTACGGCGGCGCCGGCAACGACAGCCTCACCGGCGGTGCGGGCGCGGACGTGCTCGCAGGCGAGGGCGGCAACGATACGCTGCAAGGCGGCGCCAACAGCGACACGTTCGTGTTCGCAGCCGATTTCGGCAGCGACCTTATTCTCGCGTTCGACGCCAACCCAGCCGGCGGGCAGGACTACATCGATTTAACGGCGTTCGGCATCACGGCGGCGACCTTTGCGTCGCACGTTGCGATTACCGACGTCGGCGCCGACACGCTGGTGACGATCGACGGCCAAGCCGACCAGGTCATTCGCCTGGCCGGCGTCAGCAACGCAGCGACCGTCACGGCCGACGACTTCTTCTTGAGCGCGTAG
>JBKJZU010000114.1:0-3105 GCA_046715015.1 Micropepsaceae bacterium | reverse complement strand
TCGGGTGAGCCGCAGTTGCGCTGAAACAGGATGAAACCCCAGGGGTTCGCGTCGCGGAAAAACGCGCGCTCGTCCGCTGTCAGTTCCTGACCTTCACAGCCGAAAATTGCCGCTCGCACGGACACGGATCAAACTCCCCATCGGACGCGAGGAATCCCCTCCCCGCGTGCGCCCCCGCGCTTAGATCACTTGGCCGCGAGGATGCAAGCCTGGCCCGCCGTCTCCAGCTGTCGGCAGGCGGTTTGGGCTTCGTCTTTGTCCGCAAATCCACCGACGCGCAGGCGGTACCAGGTACCTTTGCCAGGGATCTCCGCCGCTTTGATTGCCGGCGAATGATCGGCGAGCAGGTCTTGGTTGGCCGACTTGATCTTCGACCAGGCCGATGCCGCCAGCACCGCGTTCGGGAACGAACCCAGCTGAATCATGACGCCAGTCGGCGCAGGTGCCGCAGCCGGAACTTCGGTCGTCTCCGCGGGTGGCGGCGCAATCTCAACCGGTGCCGGCTTCGAAGCGACAGGTGGTGCCGGCAATTCCTTCGGCGCGATCGGCTTCGACGGCGCGAGCGCAGTCCGTGCAGGCTTTGCGGTGTCGCGCGGCGGCAGTGCCGCGGTGATGTCTTCGCTGGTCGGCACGCCGCTAATCGAACCAACCGTCGTATCCATTCCCGGATCGACGGGTGCATCGAAGTCGGTCGCCTTGATACCGAACTTGCCGCCGGTCGCATCCGTCGTCGGCGGTGCGAGGGCGAGATCTTGCGGCGACGGTGTCGTCTTCGGCTGCTCCGGCTTCGGCAGCATGTTGACTTGATCGCTGTCCGGATCGGAGCTCATCAAGCGGTCGTAACTTTTGGCGGGCGCGGGGTCGATCGCGGGCGATGCGGTCGCGGGATCGGGAATGATGCGCGTCGGGCCGGCGTCGGCGGTCAAAACGGGAAGGCCGTTCTGCCCCTGCTTCACGCCCTGGTTATAGGCGACCCATACGACGCCTGCGAAGGCTGCGAGCACGACGATGCCCAGCAGCACGACGAGCGGACGCGAACGCGGACGCTCTGGCTCCAAGTCGGTGTCGTAGAGGAGCGCGTCATCATACGGCGGCTCGTACAAATTGCGGTCAGGATTGACCATGGCTGTTATTCCCCTCAACACGACAGAATTATGGTGGATAGATGACGAATCGTGGTGTGCCCGCGCCAGGATACACCGACATCCCACTGGTCCTTGAAGCGATTTCTCATTGGATGTCGCCTTCAATCGCGAACAGACGACGATGCTCTTCCATTGCGAAACGGTCCGTCATTCCGGCGATGTAGTCGGAGACGACGCGTGCGGTGCGCGCGGTCGCCGCGCCGTCGCAAAGTACGTTCCACTGCGTCGGCATCACGCCCGGTTCACTCAAGAACAACGCGAAGAGATCGGCGACCACACGTTTGGCCTTCGACATCATGCGAGTGACCTTAAAATGGCGGTACATGTTCTTGAAAAGGAACGCCTTCAGCGCCTTATCGTTGGCGCTCATCGCGTCCCCGAAGGCGACAATCTGTTGCCCGCAGGCGCGTACATCCTCAGCGCTCTGCACGTTTAGCTTGTTAATGCGACGCTGCGTCTCGGCAATCGCGTCGTCGATCATCGCGCTGATCAAGCGGCGGACGCTTTCATGCACGACGCGCGAGCGGTCGAGACCGGGGTAGCGCTTCATCACGTCGGAAAAAATCCCGCCGGCGAGTGGCAACGATACCACTTCTTCGATTGTGAACAGCGCGGCTCGTAATCCGTCGTCGATGTCGTGGTTGTTGTAAGCGATGTCGTCGGCCAGCGCTGCAACTTGTGCTTCGGCGCTCGCGAACGAGTCCAAGCGCAAATCGAACGCCGCGTTGAATTCTGCGATCGCTTGCGGGATCGGCTTTTGTTTCGAAAGCGCGCCGGTGATCGGGCCGTTGTGTTTGACGATGCCTTCCAACGTCTCCCACGTGAGATTCAGGCCGTCGAATTCCGCATAACGCTGTTCGAGTTTCGTGACGAGCCTCAACGTGTGCGCATTGTGATCGAAACCACCGTACGGCTCCATCGCCGCTGATAACGCGTCTTCGCCGGCGTGGCCGAACGGCGTGTGGCCGAGATCGTGCGCGAGCGCGAGCGCTTCAGCCAAGTCATCGTCGAGACGCAGAACGCGTGCGATTGAACGCGCGATCTGCGCAACCTCAAGCGAATGGGTCAGCCGTGTGCGGTAGTAATCGCCCTCGTGGTACACGAACACCTGCGTTTTATGCTTCATGCGCCGGAAGGCGCCGGAATGGATGACGCGGTCGCGGTCGCGCATATAAGTTGTGCGGGTCGCGCTTTCGGCTTCCGGAAACTGGCGGCCACGGCTCCGCTCCGCCCGGGAGGCGAAGGGCGCTAGGTCGGTATGGCCTCGAAAACCGGTCAACTGGAGCACCTTTCGCTGGCTTGGCCGGCGTTTGCCTCAATGGGCTTGGACGCGGGCGGCCGCGCGCACATATAATAGTAGTGCTACGTTCGGCCTTGTTTAGCGGGCCTGAGGTTAACCGAAAGTTACCAATGGAAACAGCAACCGAAGTGCGGGTAAGCGCGAGTGCCGCCAAACGGATCGTGGCGCTGGCGGCGGCGGAAGACCCAGGCGCGATGTTCCGTATCGCCGTCAACGGCGGCGGCTGCTCCGGCTTTCAGTACGAGTTCTCGTTCGACGGCACGCGTGCGGACGACGACGTGCTGATCGAGCGCGACGGCGCGCGGGTACTGATCGACCAGGCTTCGCTCGAGTTCTTGGGCGGGTCGGAGGTCGACTTCATCGAAGGACTGATGGGTTCGCAATTCGAGATCAAGAACCCGAACGCAAAATCGTCGTGCGGCTGCGGGACGAGTTTTTCGGTTTAGCGCGCTAGCCGTTCGAGGCCCTGCCCCTTCATTCCAAGACTGTCTTCTGGCATGAAGCCGCCACCCAGATTGGAGGCATCTCATGGACGTGCGCGCGGCAGTTGCGGTTGAAGCGAAGAAGCCTCTCGAGGTCACCACCGTGCGTCTCGACGGTCCGCGCGCCGGCGAGGTTTTGGTCGAGATCAAGGCGACCGGCATTTGCCACACTGACGAC
>JBKJZU010000113.1:0-3255 GCA_046715015.1 Micropepsaceae bacterium | reverse complement strand
TAACTAAGCCGCCGCAGCCTTACCCGGCACGTACGCCAGGATCGGCGACAACCACCGTTCGGCCTCAGTGAGCGGCATGCCCTTGCGCTTCGCATAGTCCTCGACCTGATCGCGATCGATCCGGCCGACGCCGAAATAGACCGCGTCCGGGTGACTGAAATAGAGCCCGCTCACCGACGAGCCCGGCATCATCGCAAAGCTCTCCGTCAACTCCATGCCCGCGTTCTGACCCGCGTCGAGCACCTGAAACAGCGTCGCCTTCTCCGTGTGATCGGGTTGCGCCGGATACCCGGGTGCCGGGCGGATGCCGCGATATTTCTCGCCGATCAGCTCTTCGTTGCTCAAGTTCTCGCTTCGTGCGTAACCCCAAAGCTCGCGCCGCACGCGCTCATGCGTGTATTCGGCCAAGGCCTCGGCCAGCCGGTCGCCCAGCGCCTTGAACAGAATGCCGTCGTAGTCGTCGTTCGCCTGCTTGAAGACGCGGCTGCGCTCGATCTCGCCGTGACCCGCGGTCACCGCGAAGGCGCCCAGATAATCGCCGACGCCGCTCTCCTTCGGCGCGATGAAGTCGGCAAGCGCGAGGTTCGGCCGCCCGTCGTCGCGCCGCATCTGCTGACGCAACGTGTGAAACGTCGCGAGCACGTTCGCGCGCTCCGGATCCGCATAGAGCTCGATGTCGTCGAAGCCGATCGTGCTCGCCGGCCAAAACCCGACCGCCGCCCGCGCCTTCAACCATCCGCCGTCGAAGATACGCGTCAGCATCTTCTGCGCATCGGCAAAGAGCGCCCGTGCCGTCGGGCCGACCTTGTCGTCGTCGAAGATCATCGGATAGGGCCCGACGAGTTCCCAGGTGCGGAAGAACGGCGTCCAATCGATGTATTTCGAAACCGCCCGAAGGTCGATCTTGTCGAACGCGCGCACACCGAAGAACCGCGGCACCGGCGGCGCATACGCCTTCCAGTCCACCTTCATCCGGTTCGCCCGCGCCTCGGCGATCGGCAGCCGCCGTTCAGGCGACTTGCCGCGCGAATAGGAGGCGGCGATCTTCGCATACTCGACGCGCGTCGCATCGACGAACGCACCGCGGTGCTCTTTCGACAGCAGGCTCGACGCCACGCCGACCGCGCGGCTGGCATCGGTCACATAAACCGTGGCGCCCCGCTTGTAGTTCGGCTCGATCTTGACGGCCGTGTGCACCTTCGACGTCGTGGCCCCGCCGATCAGCAGCGGAATGTCGAACCCTTCGCGTTCCATCTCGGCCGCGACGTGGCACATCTCGTCCAGCGACGGCGTGATGAGGCCCGAGAGCCCGATGATGTCGGCCTTCTCCGCCCGCGCCGCTTCGATGATCCTGGCCGCCGACACCATGACGCCCAGATCGACGACCTCGTAGTTGTTGCACTGAAGCACGACGCCCACGATGTTCTTGCCGATGTCATGCACGTCGCCCTTGACGGTCGCCATGATGATCTTGCCCGCCGGCTCGTGCGCGCGCCCCGACGCCAAACGCTCCTCCTCCATGTACGGGATAAGGTGCGCCACCGCCTTCTTCATCACACGCGCCGACTTCACGACCTGCGGCAGGAACATCTTGCCCGCACCGAACAGATCGCCGACAACGTTCATCCCCGCCATCAAAGGCCCTTCGATCACATCGAGCGGCCGCTTGGACTTCAACCGCGCCTCTTCGGCGTCGGCCACGACAAACTCGTCGATGCCGTTCACGAGCGCATGCTTGATCCGTTCTTCGACCGGCGCCTCGCGCCACACAAGCGTCGCTTCCGGTTTGGCTTCGCCCGTCCCCTTGTAACGATCGGCAATCGCGAGCAACCGCTCCGTCGAATCCGCCCGCCGGTTCAAGAGCACGTCTTCGACCG
Source organism: Micropepsaceae bacterium (assembly GCA_046715015.1). Classification (GTDB taxonomy): domain Bacteria; phylum Pseudomonadota; class Alphaproteobacteria; order Micropepsales; family Micropepsaceae; genus SZUA-430. The sequence goes on along the minus strand of JBKJZU010000113.1, from coordinate 1,378 downwards.
TATCGCGCAACTCCGCCGGCATCGCCTCATACAAGGTCAACTGACCGGCATTGACGATCCCCATATCCATACCGGCGCGGATCGCGTGGTAGAGAAACGCCGAATGCATCGCCTAGCGCAGAGGCTCATTGCCGCGGAACGAGAACGAGATGTTCGACACCCCGCCCGACACATGCGCATGCGGCAGTCCCGCCTTGATGCGCGCCGTCGCGTCGATGAAAGCGTTGGCGTAGTCGTTGTGCTCCTCGATCCCCGTCGCCACGGCGAAGATGTTCGGATCGAAGATAATATCCTCAGGCGGAAACCCGCCCTTCTCGACCAAGATGTCGTAAGACCGCTTGCAGATCTCGAACTTGCGCGCCGCCGTATCCGCTTGGCCCTTCTCGTCGAACCCCATCACGACCACGGCCGCACCGTAACGCCGGCACTTCTCGGCATGCTCGATGAACGACGCCTCGCCCTCTTTCAAGCTGATCGAGTTCACGACCGGCTTGCCCTGCACGCACTTGAGCCCCGCCTCGATCACCGACCATTTCGACGAGTCGATCATCACCGGCACGCGGGCGATGTCAGGCTCGGCCTGGATCAGGTTGAGAAAGCGCACCATCGCCTTCTCGCTATCGAGCAAACCCTCATCCATATTGATGTCGATGATCTGCGCGCCGTTCTCGACCTGGTCTTTCGCCACGTCGAGCGCTGCGTCGTACTTGCCGTCGGTGATAAGCTTGCGAAATTTCGCCGAGCCCGTGACGTTCGTCCGCTCGCCGACGTTCACGAAATTCGTCTCAGGCGTCATCGTGAACGGCTCAAGCCCCGACAACCGCATATGGCGCGGCAATTCAGGGATCACGCGCGGCTTGTGCGGCTTCACCGCCGCAGCCAGCGCCTTGATGTGCGCCGGCGACACGCCGCAGCATCCGCCGACGATATTCAAGAGCCCCGCCTGCGCGAACTCACCCAAAACGCCCGCCATATACTCGGGCGTGTCGTCATACCCGCCGAACGCATTCGGCAAGCCGGCGTTCGGATGCGTCGACACCATCGTATCGGCGACCCGCGAAAGATCGGCCACATACTGCCGCAGATCGGCCGCGCCCAACGCGCAATTCAACCCGACCGCGAACGGCTTCGTGTGACGGATCGAATGCCAGAACGCTTCGGTGGTCTGGCCCGTCAGCGTCCGCCCCGATTTGTCGGTAATCGTGCCCGAAAACCAAATCGGCACCTTGAACCCGACATCGTCGAACACGCTCGCCGCCGCAAACCCGGCAGCCTTCGCGTTCAACGTGTCAAAAATCGTCTCGACGATCAGCGCATCGACGCCACCCTCGATCAATGCCGCAATTTGCTCGCGATAGGCGCCCACAAGATCGTCGAA
>JBKJZU010000112.1:0-5080 GCA_046715015.1 Micropepsaceae bacterium | reverse complement strand
GCGCCGATGGTGGGCTGGACGATGTATCCTGAGAGTGCCGTGAAGGTGACGAAGGGAACACCCAAGGTCTATCAATCCTCCGAGCATGGGCGGCGGCATTTTTGTGGCGCGTGCGGCAGCGGCTTGTTCTATGCGAACGCGCAGGTACTGCCCGGTATCGTCGATATCCAGAGTGCGACCTACGACAATCCGGCGGCGGTGCCGGCGCAGGTGCACATTCAGGTGGCGGACCGTATTCCGTGGATGGCACGTGCGCACGAACTGCCGCAATTCGACCGTTATCCGCCGCAAGAGTAGCGCTCCTCCCTTTGCTCGATTGGACGCGAGGCGAACGCCTTTGCGGCGTTTCTGCAGCGCACGCGATTGCGGTGGGAACCTTTTTGCCCTACCGGGGTTGTCTAACAACGCATTGGTGCGCGACGGAACCAAGGATCGTGGATCCCATGACCGCCGGACGGAGACTTATCTAATGCTGGCTACATTCGGGATGCTGCGCCTCATGCCGCTCATGGCGGTGCCGCTTGCGATATTTGTGCTGTTCGCGACGGCGCAACAGGGCTGGACCGCCGGGATCGCGTTCGCGCCGGCGATGATGTCCGGCGTGTTGTGGCAGGTGACCTACGGCGACATATTCGTGTTCGGTAGTCTGATCGTTTTGTTTGTCGAGATCGTGAACTCCGTGAATACGGACTCACGCTCGATCATCAATCACGGGCTCTCGGCGCTGGTCGTGCTTGTGTGCATCGTATTGTTCGTCACGACGGCCGCCTTCACGAACTCTACGTTTTTCATGCTGATCACGATGATGCTGATCGACGTGATTGCGGGCTTTGCCATCACGATCGTCGCGGCCCGACGCGACTTCGGCACCAGCTGACACGAACGCGATGGTTCCCAAGAATCTGACGTGCTAACGCGAGTGTGATCGGCTCAACGCCGGTCATTTGCGTTCAGAATGGAACGAACTCGCGCGCCGCGTGTTGTCTTCAGTACTGCGATGCGCACAAGCCGCCACGCATCCCCCTTGCGAGCCGTGGCGGCGCGCATGCTCGCAGCCAGATCACCCGAACGTGAAGGAACTAGCATGAGAATGTACATGGCGACGCGAGTCGCCGCCGTTGCCATCGGCCTCAGTTTGGCCAGTGGGATGGCCTTAGCGGCGCCAGATGACAGGCGGGGCAGCAAGGAGAACGTCGGAGCCTCGGAGGAAAAGGACGGCGATCAGGACAAACGTCGCACCCGGCGCAACGCGAAGCCGGCCGACAACCAGGCGCCGGCTGCAAACCAAACGCGTCGTGGAACGCGGGACTTTGGTGCGCGAAACGCACGCGGGCGCAACAATCCGATCATCGACCGCGCGCGTGACAACCGCCGCAACTTCGGAGATCGCAACGATCGCCGTGATTGGCGCGACCGCAATAGGCGCAAGCACGTCAACATCCAGCAGTATCGCCGCAACTTCAATGCGCCGCGCCGTTACAACGTCGGCATGTATCAGTGGCGGGACGGTTACTCGTACCGGCGCTACGGTTACGGCCAGCGTTTGCCGCGGCACTTCTTCCTGCGCAATTTCTGGCTTGCGAACTTCTTCGCGTACGGCCTCTTTGCGCCGCCGCCGGGATATATCTGGGTTCGCTATGGGCCGGACGCGTTGCTGATCGACGAATACACCGGCGAGATCGTTCAGGTCAGATACAACATGTTCTACTGATCGATCATCGACCGATTAGGCACTGGAAGCCCGAGGTGTTTCTCGGGCTTCTTTTCGTTAGCGCTTGAACGCGATGCTTTCGCCGTTGCGAGTTTCGCTTGGCATCACGAGTTCGATCAGCTGGGCGGCGACGGTGTCCGGCGTGGGCAGCGTTTCAGGATCTTCGCCGGGTACGGCTTTGGCGCGCATCAACGTGCGGGTGGGACCGGGATTGAACAGGTTCACCCGCACCGGGGTCGACGCGCATTCGGCGGCGTAGGTGAGGACGAGCGCGTCGAGGGCCGCTTTGCTGGCGGCGTAGGTGCCCCAATAGGCGCGCGGATTTCGGGCCACGCCCGATGTCACGAAGACGGCGCGGCCGGCGTCGCTTGCCTTCAACAGCGGATCGAAGAATTGGATCAGGCGCAGGTTCGCATTGACGTTGACGTCGAACGCTTCGATCCAGTGCTTCGGGTTGATGTTGGCCACAGGCGTCAAGCCCTGCAGCACGGCGGCGTTGCCGATCAGGACGTCGAGCTTCTTCCAGCGTTCGGCGACGGCGCCGGCGAGGCGGGGGACGGCTGGGCCGTCTCTCAAGTCGAGGGGCACGAGCGTCGCGGCGCCGCCTGCGCGTTTGATTTCGTCGTCGAGTTCTTCGAGGCCGCCGACGGTGCGCGCGACGGCGATGACGTGCGCGCCTTCCTTCGCCAGCGCAAGCGCGGTGGCGCGGCCGATGCCGCGCGAGGCGCCCGTCACGAGGGCGATGCGGTTGACGAAGCGACCCATGAGGAATTTAGCGGGTCATACCGCCAGCAACGAGAGCTGCGCGTTTTCGACCGTGCTGTCGCGGTCGGTCAAGGCTGTCGGGTATTCGCCGGTCAGGCAGGCGTCGCAGTAGCGGATCGTCGTGCCGTCGCGGCGGTTCTGGCGAAGCGCGCGGTAGAGACCGTTGATCGAGATGAAGTGGAGCGAGTCCGCGCCGATGAAGCGGCACATTTCGGCGACTGTGTAGTTCGCGGCAAGCAGGTTTTTCTTTTCCGGCGTGTCGACGCCGTAGAAGCACGGGTCGGTCATCGGCGGGCTTGCGATACGGAAGTGCACTTCCGTGGCGCCGGCATCGCGCACCATTTTGATGATCTTCTTCGACGTCGTGCCGCGCACGATGGAGTCGTCGACCAGGACGACACGCTTGCCCTTGATGCGGTCGCGGTTCGCGTTGTGCTTCAGACGGACGCCGAGGTTTCGAATGTGATCGGTCGGTTCGATGAACGTGCGGCCGACATAGTGGTTGCGGATGATGCCGAGTTCGAACGGAATCTTCGACGCTTCCGCATAGCCGATGGCGCCGGGGACGCCCGAGTCCGGCACGGGCACGACCATGTCGGCTTCGACCGGCGCTTCGCGCGCGAGTTCGGCGCCGATGGCCTTGCGCACGTCGTACACGCCCAGACCGTCGATGATGCTGTCGGGCCTAGCGAAATAGATGTGTTCGAAGATGCAGAAGCGCTGACGCTGCGGCGGAAACGGCTGGTAGCTTTCGAGCTTCGCGCCCTCGTCGGAGATCACCACGACCTCACCCGCCTTCACGTCGCGCACGTAGTCGGCGCCGATGATGTCGAGCGCGCAGGTTTCGGAGGCGAGAACATATGCATCGTCGAGCTTGCCGATCACGAGCGGGCGCACGCCCAACGGATCGCGCACGCCGATCAGTTTCTTGCGCGTGAGGCAGACGAGCGAATAGGCGCCCTCGATCTGCTTCAGCGCGTCGACGAGGCGATCGACGATCTTTTCGTATTTCGAGGTGGCGATGAGATGGACGATGCACTCAGTGTCCGAGGTCGAGTAGAAGATCGAACCCTTGGCCACCAATTGCTTGCGCAATGCAACCGCGTTCGTGAGGTTACCGTTGTGGGCAACCGCAATGCCGCCGTTGGCGACGTCGGCGAAGAACGGCTGGATGTTGCGGTTCAGCGTGCCGCCGGTCGTCGAATAGCGGACGTGGCCGATCGCGTGTTGGCCTTTGAGTTTCGGCACCGGGCCGCCGACCGCGAACTTGTCGCCGACCAGGCCCTCTTGCCGCTCGAGATAGAATTGCTCGCCGTCGGTGGAGACGACGCCCGCCGCCTCTTGGCCGCGGTGCTGAAGCGCGTGCAGCCCCAAGACCACGAACGCGGCAGCGTCGGGTTTGCCCCAGATGCCGAAGATCCCGCACTCCTCTCGCAGTCTGTCGTCCGCGAAGGGGTTCGTCCTGATGTCTTGGTCCATCACTCTTTCGAGGTGGATTTCACGAGCTCATCCAAGGCGCGCCGCTGGCCCGCGCTGTAAGATGTGCTCTTGTCCCCACCACCGCCTTCGTTCGGGTTGTCGGTGTTTTCTTCAGCCGCCGGCTTTTGCTCTTGTGCCGGTTTCGTGCTGCTGCTGTTTGCTGTTTGCGTTTCCGCAAGTCCGGCTTCTGCGGTGGCCGGTTCCTGTGTGTCTTTTTTCTCTTTGTCGCCGAGCGACAGAATGATGTCCGCCGTGCCTTTGACGACGGGAAGCAGGCGCGCCTCGCGCACCCACTCGGGATGATTTTCTTCCGAGGCCAGCGACGTGAAGACGACGTAGCCTAGGCCGACGACCAGAAGGCCGCGCGCGAGACCGAAGACGAAGCCGAGCGAGCGGTCGAGCGGACCCGCGCTGCTGTCGCGCACGAGTTCCGACAGGCGGAAGCTCATGAACGAGGCCGGGATCAGGATCAGGAAGAAGACGCCGACGAGCGCCAAGAAGTCGGCCAGAATGTCGGGCTGAAGAAGAGCGCGGGCGAACGGCTTCGTGACGGGCCAGAAGAAAACCGTGGCGAGCGCTGCGATCAGCCACGAACTGACGGTGAGCGTTTCTTTGAGGAAGCCGCGATAGGCCGCGATCAGGCCGGAGATCAACAAAATCCCCAGCACAACGAAATCGACGATCGTCAGCTCGCTCACCATGGGCTCCGGACACCTATCACCAATGGTGTCGACCTTTTGGGTTAATGAAGCGTTTTCAACAGGGCAATCAACGCTGCAACGGTCGGTACGGGCGTGACTTCTAGTCCCTTCGGCGGCGAAACACCCGGCGGCACAAAGGCGCGCTTGAAGCCAAGCTTTTGCGCCTCTTTCAGCCGCGCATCCGCCTGTCCCACGGGGCGTACCGTGCCCGAAAGCCCGATCTCGCCGAAGAAAACACAGTCGTGCGGAACGACGACGCCGAAATGCGACGACACGAGCGCGCCCGCTGCCGCCAGATCCGCCGCAGGCTCGCCGATCCTCAAGCCGCCCGCGACGTTCAGATAGACGTCTTGGGCCGAAATTCCAATTTCGGCCCGGGCGTCCAAGACAGCTAGCACCATCGCCAGTCTGGCTGCGTCCCAAC
>JBKJZU010000111.1:0-2701 GCA_046715015.1 Micropepsaceae bacterium | reverse complement strand
GCGCGGCGGTGGCGGCGAGTCCTGACGCGCTCATGGCTGCGGTTAACCGCGTTGCTGCCCTGCATGACGATGAACGCACGACGAATCTCGATTCCGCGGCGCCGGCTGCAGCTGCTGCGGCGGGAGTGGTTGATATCGCGGCCGCTTGCGCAGCTCTCGGGTTTCAGCTGCTGCAGGCGAAGTTCCTTGGCGACGATGCGACCGCCGACCGGCTGAAGGGCGAACTTGAACTCGGAACCTGCGATCCGCGCTGGGCGGACACGCTGGTGGAATACGCGAAGTACTTCGGCATCGACGGCACGCGTGGAACGATTCCTTACATCCCGCCCGCTCAGGCCGGGGAGACGGTGATCCGTATCAAGGCGGGCGCGCGGATCGGTCTGGTCGGCGACTGGGGAACGGGCGCCGGTCCCGCCGTCGAGGTGCTCGAGCAGATGAAGGCGCAAAAGCCCGACCTGCTGGTTCACCTCGGCGACATCTATTATTCGGGCACCGATGAGGAATGCCGCGAAAATTTCGAGGCGATCGTCAATCGCGTATTCGATCGCGCGAGCGGCAAGCTTCCCGTCTACACGCTTTCCGGCAACCACGACATGTACAGCGGCGGAGCAGGCTACTACGCCCTGCTCGGGCGGCTGAACGCCGGCGCGCTGACGCAGCCGGCGAGCTACTTCTGCCTGCGCGCTGAGGACGACAGCTGGCAGCTGCTCGGCATGGACACGGGTCTGCACGACTACAGCCCGGTCTCGGTCACCGATGCGGTGACGTTCGTCGAGGCGAGCGAGCAGGCCTGGCACAAGCGGCGGATCGCGGAGTTCAACGGCAAGTCGATCCTGTTGTCGCACCACCAGCTGTTCTCGCGCTTTTCCCCGATCGGCAAGGAGGACGCGAACGGCAAGTACGTGCCCTACAACAAGCCGCTGAAGACGATGTTCGACGATTTCCTCACGACCGGCAAAACGGTCCCGGCCTGGTTCTGGGGTCACGAACACAATCTCGGAATCTATGACCCGTTTCTCCAGTTGAAGTACGGCCGGTGCCTCGGTCACAGTGCGGTCCCCGTGCTCAAGGCCCAGGATCCCTATGATGTCGTCGATGCCATCGGCGCGCTGCCGAAGGTCAAGTCGAAAACCAGACTGCCGATGGTCGGCGGGACCTATGCGCACGGCTTTGCCATGCTGACGCTCGGCGGAAGCGGCAAGGCGAAGGCGGACTACTTCAACGTCGGCGGCGGCAACCGGCCGTTCTTCTCGGAGACGATCGAGTAGGACTCCGTTTGTCCAGGAACGGTTCCGTGCACAGGCGAAGAGTCGAAGGCCGCCGCGGGAGCGCGCTGCGGTCTGGCGCAAACGTCGTCGGTGATCGTCGCCATCGGCTGGACCGACGCGCGCGGCGATCTGATCGCGCATTCGTACGAGCGCGCACCGCCTCGCCCCAGCATCGCCAACCTCGCGCATTTCACCGTTCACCGCGACGGCAGGTCAAGGATGATCTCTACATCGCGCCGCCTTGTTGCCCGGGTTCGTGCATGCGGCCCGCCGGATGAAAGTGGTCGAACGGCGGAAGCGACCTCCCGTCGCTGAGCCTGTCCCAATACAGGGCGAGACCGCGCTGGCTGATCGACTTGATCTGCTGGAAGCTGCCTGCTTCGAAAGTCCGGTCGGGCGTTCCGTACGATACTCGATCGTTGCCTGCTCATGGCGCCGTTTCCCTATCGCATGGCCAGAGCCGGCGGGCGTAGGTGAGTGCCGAGGCGGCGACGCCCATCACTGCGAATCCGAGCGCGAGCGCGATTCGTTGTTTGATTTGCGGAGATCCCGCATCTCCTTGCTCCAGGCGATACGCAAGTATCCGTGCCGCAGGCTCACGATTGGTTGGGAGAGGCTCCCGTGCTGTGTCCGGCTTTTCCTGACACGTTAGGCTGGCGTTAGCACCCGCCCGTCTCCAAAGGTGTTGGCCGTCGGGAAATCGGCTTCGAATGAGGCCAGCGTCCACTTTGCTCGCCGGAGGGCTGTCGCTTTTTAGCACGCTGCAATCTGAGGCCGCCTGTGAAGGGAAACAATCCGTCAACGATTCCAACGTAGTGGTTGATTCGAACTGGTCGGCAAAGGGCTGTTGAACGATCTGTTCAAGGGATTGACGCCGTCGCCCCCAGTGCGGCGTCAATCCCACACTGAAAGAAGCGGCGTGCGTATGCCGGCGCGTGTGGCCCCTGCGAACGCACAGGCCTTCGCAGTGCGTTGTGCCTGGGACGAATCGGTGTACCCCAAGCTTTTCTGATCTGTTCCCCTGTTCGCTGAAAGCCGCCGATGCGCGCAGCCAGTCGTCCGCAAATTGCCCTGATCGCGCTCGGTACGGCCATCGTTGTCGCCGTTGTGTCGGCTTTCGCATTCAATGCCTTTTCGCAATACGAAGCAGCGCTCGACGAGGCCCGGCGTTCGGCGTTGAGCTTCGCCAATATTGTCGGTGAGCACACCGCGCGTTCGTTCGAAGCCGCCGATCGAACGCTGCGCGAGGTCGAGTTGATACGGGGCAACCATCTGCACGGAAAATACGGCGATGCTGCCGCGCTCAAGGCCGCGCTGCAACAGTTGCAGCGGACATCGCAGATGATCGTGGCGCTCGGCTGGACTGACGCTGCAGGCAACCTGGTTGCGCATTCTTATGACGGCGATCCTCCGCGGCCGTCGATGGCGAAAGC
>JBKJZU010000110.1:0-2741 GCA_046715015.1 Micropepsaceae bacterium | reverse complement strand
TGCGGTGCGGGGAGGCGGCGTTCGGCGATTTACTCGAACAGCCGGGCGTGCGCGGGTTTTGGTGGCCGCGCTATGAGCGCATTGCGCGCTGGTTCCTCCTGACGTTCGAGCGCGAGCGGCGCGCGCGCGCGGGGACCGTGTTGGCCGAGCAGCGCGGTACGCTCGCGTTCCCAGCGCCGGGCGGGCTGTTCACGCTGACCGCGAAGGCGGATCGTATCGAAGTGCTTGCCGACGGCGCCATCGCGATCGTGGATTACAAGACCGGGACGCCGCCGACAGCGCCGCAAGTGATGTCGGGATTGAGCCCGCAGTTGACGCTTGAGGCAGCGATTGCGCTTGAGGGCGGGTTTCCGGGCATTGCGGCGCGCACGGTCGAAGAGCTCGTCTATGTCGCACTGAAGGGCGCAGCCGTTGCGGGCGGTGAGCAGATCCTCGACCTCCGCCAGTCGAGCCCCGACGCGGAGGCTGCGATCGCGAAGGCGGGGTTGCAGAAGTTCGTCGGCCAGTTCGATTCGCCGGACACTGCCTACCTCTCGAAGCCACGCGTGCTGTTGGAGCGGTATCCGGGCGACTACGATCACTTGGCGCGGGTCAAGGAATGGTCGTCGGGGGACGACGAGTTATGAGCGTTCAAGAGCAACACCTTGCAACCGATCCGTGGACATCCGCTTGGGTGTCGGCAAACGCTGGGTCGGGCAAGACGCACGTCCTCGTCGACCGGATCGCGCGGCTGCTTCTCGACGGCAGCGCGCCGGACCGGTTGCTCTGCCTGACGTTCACGCGCGCGGCGGCGGCGGAGATGTCGACGCGGCTCTTTAAGCGACTCGGCGCGTGGACGTTGATCCCGGACGACGTTTTGGCAGCGGAGTTGGAGCAGCTGACGGGTCGCGACGCCGACGAGCTCATGCTGGAGCGGGCGCGACGGTTGTTTGCGGAGGCGTTGGAGTCGCCCGGCGGCTTGCGCATTCAGACCATTCACGCGTTCTGCGAGCGGTTGCTGAAGCGCTTTCCGCTGGAAGCGGGCGTCGTGCCGCAATTCTCCGTGCTCGACGAGCGAGCGACGGAGGAGCTGATCGACGAGGCGAAAGACATCGTGTTGCGGCAAGCGGCGTCGACGGATACGGCGCTGGCTGGCGCAATTGCGGCGCTCACGGCTTATGCGGGCGAAGAGCGGTTCGATGAGCTGATGCGCGGCATCGCCGGCGAGCGGGGTTGGGTCGAGACGTTCCTTGAGACCGCTTCGCCGCTGGACGGGGCGCTGCGCATGTCGGTTGGGCTTGGCGCGACAGAGGACGAGCGGTCGATCCTCGATGATGCGATTGCGGCGCTGGATGACGGCGACCTTAGGCGCGTTGCTGCGGCGTTGGCGGGCGGGTCGAAGGCGGACCAGAAGCGGGCGGAGACGATCCGGCGCTTTGCGGCCGAGCGCGACCGCGTGTGGTTCGAGCGGTTCTTGGACGTGTTTCTGACGAAGGATGGCGACCGGCGGAAAGCGCTGGCTACGAAATCCGTGCTCACGAACGAACCGGCGGTCGGCGACTTGCTCGACCGCTTCGGCAATGTCGCCGAGGGCGCGCGCGACCGGTTGAACGCTTTGTTCGTTGCGGAGACGTCGGGCTATTTGCTGACCGTTGCGAAGGCGATGCTGCGCGCATATTCGGGCCTGAAGCGGCAGCGCGCGGTGCTCGACTACGACGATTTGATCGCGCACGCGGTCGCACTGTTTTCGAGCCCTGGCGCCGGGTGGATCCTCTACAAGCTCGACGGCGGGATCGACCACATCTTGGTGGACGAAGCGCAGGACACGAGCCCGCGACAGTGGGAGATCATCAAGGCGATCGCGGAGGAATTCTTCGCCGGCAAAGGTGCCGACCGGGAGAAGCGCGTCATTCAGCGGACGGTATTTTCCGTCGGCGACACGAAGCAGTCGATCATGTCGTTCCAGGGCGCGCGGCCGGCGTCGTTCGTGGAGACGCGTACCGTAATCGAGCAGCAGGCATTCGGTGCGAAGGTGGACTTCGCGCGCGTGCCTCTGGTCAACTCGTTCCGTTCGGCGCCGCGGATCTTACAGTTCGTCGATGAGGTGTTCGGCGATGCGGCGGCGCGCGAGGGTGTTCTGTTCGACGAAGACGGCGTGCGGCACGTGGCGGTCAGACGCGATATTCCCGGGCTCGTCGAGGTGTGGCCGGTGGTCAAGCCGCCGGACCTGCCGGAAGCCGAGATGTGGGACGCGCCGAAGGATCGCGTTGCTGCCGATCATCCGGCGGTCACGTTGGCGCAGACGATTGCCACGCGAATTGGGCAGTGGATCGAGGGCGGCGAGGCCGTGTTCGACAAGCAAACCCAGACGCTCCGGCCCATGACGGCGGGCGATGTGATGGTGCTGGTCCGGCGGCGCAATCTGCTTGCCGAGGAGATCATCCGTCAGTTGAAGCGGCGCTCGATCCCGGTTGCGGGTGCGGACCGGTTGAAGTTGGCCGAGCACATCGCCGTCATGGACTTGATCGCGCTGGGCCGCTTCGCTCTGATGCCACGGGATGACCTGACGCTCGCCACCGTGCTCAAGAGTCCCTTGTGCGGGATCGACGAGGAGGCGCTGTTCGAAATTGCGCACGGGCGCACGCGGCCGCTGTGGTCGGTGGTGCGCGACAAGGCGCACGATCCGCGGTTTGCGGATGCTCTGTTGTTTCTCGACCGGGTTTGGGATCAGGCGGATCGGCTGCCGCCTTATGAGTTCTACG
>JBKJZU010000109.1:0-7908 GCA_046715015.1 Micropepsaceae bacterium | reverse complement strand
GCGCAAAAGCGCGATCTTTCGGACCCCAAGACCATTCGCGACTTCATCGCGGTCGTGCAGTCGCCGGAGCGGCTTCGGTTGTTGTTGTGCCTGACGGTCGCCGACATTCGCGCGGTGGGACCTGGGGTTTGGAACGGCTGGAAGGGGCAGTTGCTCAGGCAACTCTATTGGGAGGCCGAGGCGCAGATGTTGGGCGGGTTCAGCGCGACGGCGCGCCCGCAGATGGTGGCGCAGGCGAAGGCTGCTTTGGCCGCACGATTGGCGGATTGGCCCGAGGCGCAGCGCGATCGCGCTTTGTCTCGGCACTACGACCCCTATTGGCTGGCACTCGACACGAACGCGCACGAGGCGCAGGCGCGGCAGATGCAGGCGGCCGATCAAGCGGGGCAAGGCGGGAAGACATTCAGCCTGACCGCAAAGACCGACGAGTTTCGGTCAGTCACCGAAGTTTCGATCTTTACGGGCGACCATCCGGGTTTGTTCTCGCAACTCGCGGGGGCGTTTGCGATGTGCAGCGCGAACATCGTCGATGCGAAGATCTTCACGACGACCGACGGTATGGCGATCGACATGTTCTCGATCCAAGACGCGGAAGGCCGGCCGCTCAGCGATGATCGGCGGATTCAACGCTTGCGCGACACGGCGGTGCGCGTTCTGGGCGGTGAGGTCGTGCCGCGTTCCGTCATCGATGCGCGGCAGGTTAGGCGGCGCGAGGAAGCTTTTCGCGTGGAGCCGCGCGTGCTCGTCGATAACAGCGCATCCGATTCGCACACGGTGATCGAGGTCAACGGGCGCGACCGGCCGGGACTGCTGCACGATCTCACGCGCGGGTTGCATGTGGCGGGGCTTTCGATTCATTCCGCGCAGATTGCGACCTACGGCGAGCGGGCGATCGACGTCTTCTATGTGAAGGACGGCTACGGACGGAAAGTAACCCATCCGGCGCGCATCGAGTCGGTCAAAGCCGCGCTGCTGGAAGCGCTCGGCGACGGCGGGGTTCTGGCGCAGCGTCGCATGCGGCCGTAGGCCAAAGGTTAAGGTATTCCGGGCACTTGCAGCCCCCATGCGCTTCTGCGCATAACCCGGGCGCTTTGATGGTACCTTGGACTTGATGACGATGAGCGGACGCGAACCCTTGGTGTTTTCGGGGATGCAGCCCACGGGCAATTTGCATCTCGGCAACTATTTGGGCGCGATCCGGAACTGGCTCAAACTCCAGGAGCAGTATCGCTGTCTCTACTGCATGGTCGACATGCACGCGATTACGATCGACTACGATCCGAAGCAGCTCGCGCAGGCGACGCGCGAAGTGATGGCGGCCTATATCGCCAGCGGCGTCGATCCGAAACGCTCGATCGTGTTCGCGCAAAGCCAAGTCAAGGAGCACGCGGAGCTTGCGTGGGTGCTCAATTGCGTGGCGCGGCTCGGCTGGATGAACCGCATGACGCAGTTCAAGGAGAAGGCGGGCAAGAACAGCGAGCGGATGAGCGTCGGGCTCTACACCTATCCGGTGCTGATGGCCGCCGACATTCTGCTGTACCGCGCGACGCACGTTCCGGTCGGTGACGACCAGAAGCAGCATGTCGAACTCGCGCGCGATATTGCGCAGAAGTTCAACAACGATTACGGCGTGCCCGACTTCTTCCCAATTCCGGAGCCGATTATTCAAGGGCCGGCGACGCGGATCATGAGCTTGCGCGACGGCACGGCGAAGATGTCGAAGTCGGACCCGTCGGAATATTCGCGGATCAATCTGACCGACGACGCCGACGCGATCGCGACGAAGTTCAAGAAAGCAAAGACCGACCCGCTGCCCTTGCCGGAAACGGAAAAGGAGCTTGAAGGCCGGCCTGAGGCCGACAACTTGGTTTCGATCTATTCGGCGTTCGCCGACAAGGGCAAGCAGGCCGTGCTCGACGAATTTCGCGGCGGTCAGTTCTCGACGTTCAAAGGTGCTCTCGCCGAACTCGTGGTCGCGAACCTGTCGCCGATCGCGAGCGAGATGCGCCGGCTGCTTGCGGATCCGGCAGAGCTCGATCGGCTCATGGTCAAGGGCGCGGATCAAGCGCGCGCGATTGCTGCGCCTGTCATGGCGGAGGTTCGACGTGTCGTGGGGTGGGTCACTTGAAGCGGCGGAAATTTCTCGTCCTCGTCGACACCTCGCCTGAACACAAGAAGGCGCTTCGCTATGCAGCGCGGCGCGCGCAGCACACGGGCGGGATCGTTTCGCTGTTGACCGTCGTGACGCCGGGCGAGTTTCACCACTGGCGTTCGGTCGAAGACGCGATGCGTGAAGAAGCGATGGAAGATGCCGAGCGCATGCTGCACGAGGCGGCGGGCGACGTGAATCAGCTGAGCGGCCTTATTCCGGAAGTGATCGTGCGCGAAGGCAAGGCCGGCGACGTGCTGATGGAGCTTTTCAAGGAAGACACGGACATTTCCATTCTGGTTCTGGCTGCGTCGACCGGGCGGGAAGGGCCGGGGCCGCTGGTTTCGCTGGTGGCGCAGCAGGCGCAGCTTGCCTATCCGATTCCAGTCACGATCGTGCCCGGCGGCTTGGCCGACGACGCGATCGACATGCTGGCTTGACTTGCGCGCCAAGCGCCCGAAATTCTTATCGTTATGAGGTTGCCATGTTCATTCAGACCGAATCGACGCCAAATCCGGCGACACTAAAGTTCCTACCGGGGCGCAGCGTCCTCGGCGAAGGTGCGGCAGATTTTCCGACGCGCGAGTCGGCGCAAAAGTCGCCGTTGGCGCGGCGGCTGTTCGACATCGACGGCGTCGGCGGCGTGATGTTCGGTGGCGACTTCATCACCGTCACGAAGACCGGCGGCGACTGGCCGCAGCTCAAACCGATGATCCTGGGCGCGATCATGGAGCATTTCACGCAGGGGCTTCCGGTGATCGAGGGCGAGGCGGCACCTGCGACCATGCGCGAAGAATACGATCCGGCCGACGAAGAGATCGTCGTGCAGATTAAGGAACTGCTTGAGACGCGCGTGCGGCCGGCCGTCGCGCAAGACGGCGGCGACATCGTCTTTCGCGGCTTCGAAAGCAAGTCCGGGACCGTGTTCTTGAACCTGCGCGGGTCTTGCGCGGGATGTCCGTCGTCGACGGCGACGCTCAAGAACGGGATCGAGAATATGCTCCGCCACTACATTCCGGAAGTGAACGCGGTCGAAGCGGTTTCGGCCTAAGGGGTTTCCTTTGCATCACGCCATTCCCGACGAAGCGCTGGATCAGCTGTTTCGTTCCGCCCGCTCGCAGAACAAGTGGCTGCCGACACCTGTGTCGCCGACGCTGTTGCACGCGCTCTACGATCTTTTGCGTATGGGACCGACAAGCGCGAACTGTTCGCCGGCGCGCTTCGTGTTCGTGACAACGGATGCAGGCCGCGAGAAGTTGAAGCCACATCTGTCGCCCAACAACGTCAACAAGGTGATGACGGCGCCGGTGACGGCAATCATCGGGTACGACCTGAAGTTCTATGAAAAGCTGCCGCAACTGTTTCCGCACACGGACGCACGGAGCTGGTTCGTGGGGAACGAACAGTTGATTCAAACGACGGCTTTCAGAAACGGGACGCTGCAAGGCGCCTACCTGATGCTTGCCGCTCGCTCGCTTGGGCTCGACTGCGGGCCGATGTCGGGGTTTAGCAACGCAGCCGTCGACGAGGAGTTTTTCCCGAACTCCACCGTCAAGTCGAACTTCATTTGCGGGCTTGGCCACGGCGATCCGTCCGGCGTGTTCGCGCGCTCGCCGCGTTTGCCATTCGACGAGGCCAGCCAAATCGTATGAGCGAGCGGTTGATCCTCGCGATCGACACGTCGTTCGGCCCGGTCGCTGCCACGCTTGCGACAATCGACGGGCGGATGATCGACCGGATCGAAGCCGCCAACCCGGCCGGTACGCAGGCCGAGACGCTGCCGCCGCTTGTGGCGAAGCTGTTCGAGGGGCGGGACTTTGAGCACTTGGCGCGGGTTGCGGTGACCGTCGGGCCTGGTGCGTTCACCGGTGTGCGCGTCGGGTTGGCGTTCGCAAAGGGTCTGAAACTCGCGACCGGTGCTGAGGTTCTGGGCTTCTCGACACTCGACTGTCTTGGCGCGCAAGCCGCGGTCTGCGGGGGCGACAGCATCGCTGCCGTGATCGACGCGAAGCGCGGCGAGGTTTATTTGCAGGCGTTTTCGCAATCGAGCGCGCCGCTTTGTGAAGCCGCCGTTTTGCCTGTCGCAGAGGCTTCGGCGTTGCTGAAGCGTGTGCTGAGGCCTCCGATGCTGCTGATCGGATCGGGTGCCGTGTTGCTCGATGGATTTGGCGACGTCGAGATCGTGCCCTTTCACCGCGTAGACACGGCGCTGCTCGCGTGCCGTGCGGCGACAGCTGATCCCGCCCAGTATCCGCCTGTGCCTGCGTACCTGCGGGCGCCTGATGCGCGGTTGCCGGCGTGAGCGTCTCCATTCGAATTTGGCAGGGCAGTGCGGGTGATGCGGCACTGCTTGCGGCCTTGCACGCACCCTGTTTTGCGGACGCCTGGCCCGAAGCTGCGTTCGCGTCTCTGTTGGCGCGCGCGGAAGTAGCGGTCCTGCTCGTCGCAGTGACGGACGGTCCGCCGCAAGGGTTCATTCTGCTCAGAATGGTTGCCGACGAGGCCGAGGTGTTGACGTTTTGCGTGGCGGAGAGCGTCCGCCGGCAAGGGCTTGGCCGCGTGCTGCTCGATGCGGCCTGCGATGCGGCCCGCGCTCGCGGCGCCGTGCATGCGTTCCTTGAAGTTGGCGCGAAGAACGAAGCCGCGCTCGGTCTTTATCGCGAGGCCGGGTTCGTGGAAGTCGGGCGGCGCGGCGCTTATTATCAACATGGGTCCGAGGCATCGGACGCGCTCGTGATGCGGCGTATCCTTAATCGGGCCGTGGCGTGAACGCCCGCTTCCGGGGCGGCACGGAATGGACTACAAGACCGGCAGAGGTGGTGCATGGATCGGATTGAAAAGCTCTGCATCGAGAAGGGCTTGCGGATGACGGGGCAGCGCCGGGTGATCGCGCGCGTGCTTTCCGAATCGCACGACCATCCCGATGCGGAGGAACTGCACCGGCGAGCGACTGCGATCGACCCGCATATCTCGATTGCGACGGTCTACCGTACGGTGCGCTTGCTCGAAGAGTCGGGCATCCTGGAGCGGCACGATTTTCGCGACGGGCGCTCGCGGTACGAGGAGATGACCGAGACGCACCACGACCATCTGATCGACGTGCAAACCGGCCGCGTGATCGAATTTCAGAACGATCAGATCGAAGAGTTGCAGCGGCAGGTCGCCGAAAAGCTCGGCTACAAGCTGGTCGATCACCGGCTCGAACTTTATGCCGTACCAATCGAAGGGACCGGGAAGGGCAAGGCCAAGAAGTGAACAAAATCGTCGGAACGCTTCGCGGTGTGGGCGTCGCTATCGGGTTCTTGAGCGCCACGGCCGTGTTCCTGCCGGTTCAGTGGCTGGCCGTTCGTTTCGATTGGCCGTTGCGCGACACATTTCCCGCGCAGTACGCCCGGTGGCTGTGCGCGGTGATGGGGATCCGGGTCGAGACGTTCGGACGGCCGTGCCGGGAGCCCGGCGTGTTGCTCGCGGTCAATCACATGTCGTATCTCGATATGCCGGTTCTGGCGGGCGTCATTCCTTTGTCCTTCGTTGCGAAGTCCGAGGTCGGGAAGTGGCCGTTCTTCGGTATCATGTCGAAGCTCGTGCGTACTGTGTTCGTCGAGCGCGAGAAGCGCAGCCGCGCCGGCAAGCAGCGCGATGCGATCCGCGAGCGGTTGGAAGAAGGCGGCACGGTCGTGCTGTTCCCCGAGGGTACTTCGAGCGACGGCAACCGCGTGCTGCCGTTCAAAAGTTCGCTGCTTGGATCTGCGGATGCGATGTTGCTTGGGAGCGACGGCCGGAACCGGCGCGTGCTCGTGCAGCCGGTGTCGCTCGCGTACACGCATCTGCACGGTGTGCCGCTGGGGCGGGAACTTCGGCCGTTCGTCGCTTGGTATGGCGACATGGAATTGGCGCCGCACCTTTGGGAGTTTTTCTGCCTAGGTCCGGTCGACGTGATGGTGCACTACCACCCGCCGATGACGGTCGACCAATTCAAGTCGCGCAAGGAACTCTGCGCCGAGTGCGAGCGGTTGGTCCGGGAAGGGGTGACGCACGCTTTGGCCGGGCGGCCTGGGGCTTTCGGCCCGGCTTACGAGGACGAGCCGATCGAATTGCCGCCCCCGCAACACGGTTTCCAAGGCGAGGCGGCTTGAGTTCGCGCGGCCGCTCGCCCATAAGACCGGCCCGATTTTTCGCGCTAGACTGGCCAACGTGACCCGCAAGCTTTTCATCAAGACCTACGGCTGCCAGATGAATGCCTACGATTCCGCCCGCATGGCGGACGTGATGGCGCCGCACGGCTATGCGCTGGTGGACGCGCCTGAAGACGCCGACATGGTCGTGCTCAACACGTGCCACATCCGCGAGAAGGCAGCGGAGAAGGTCTACTCCGAACTCGGACGTCTGAGGTCGCTGAAGCGCGAGCGTGCGGCGGAAGGCAGGCGCATGATCGTCGCGGTGGCCGGCTGTGTGGCGCAAGCGGAAGGCGAGGAGATGATCCGGCGCGCGGATGCCGTCGATATCGTCGTAGGGCCGCAGGTCTATCACCGTCTGCCGGAGATGGTGGCGAAGCTTGCGCGTGGCGCGAAAGTGCTCGACACGGAATTTCCGGCAATCGACAAGTTCGATGCGTTGCCGGAGACGAAGTCGGTCGATGGCCCGGCGGCGTTCCTGACCGTGCAGGAGGGTTGCGACAAGTTCTGTACGTTCTGCGTCGTGCCCTACACGCGCGGCGCAGAGTATTCGCGGTCGGTCGCGCAGATCGAGGTGGAGGCGCGGCGGTTGGTCGAACTGGGCGTGCGAGAGATCACGCTGCTCGGACAAAACGTCAATGCATTTCACGGCCTTGGCCCGGACGGCGCGACGTGGGGCTTAGGGCGGCTGATCCGCCACCTTGGGCGGATCGATGGCCTGGCGCGGTTGCGCTACACGACGAGCCATCCGCGCGACATGGACGACGAATTGATCGCGGCGCATGCCGAAGAACCTAAGCTTGCGCCTTATCTGCATCTGCCCGTGCAATCGGGATCGGATGCGGTGCTTGAAGCGATGAATCGCGGACACACAGCGGACCACTATCGCCGATTGATCGCGCGGGTTCGCGCGGCGCGTCCGGGCATCGCTTTGTCGTCCGATTTCATCGTCGGATTTCCGGGCGAGAGCGATGCGGATTTCGAGGCGACGATGTCTCTCATTCGCGAAATCGGATTCGCGCAATCGTACTCGTTCAAGTATTCGCCGCGACCGGGTACGCCTGCAGCTGCGGCGCGCAAGCAGGTCCCCGACGACGTGAAGTCGGCGCGACTTTTGCGCCTACAGGCATTGTTGAACGAGCAGGCACTTGGGTTTGCGCGGCATTGCGTGGGCCAAGAGTTCGATGTGCTGTTCGAGAAGCCCGGACGTTTTGACGGACAGTTGATCGGCCGAAGTCCGTATTTGCAGGCAGTGCATGTTGCGACGCGTGAGCACAAAATCGGCGATATCGCGCGCGTTCACGTCGTGCAAACGATGTCCCATAGCTTGGGTGCTGAACTGGTTTTAGATGTCGCGCGAGCGACTGAGGCGGTCGCTTGACTACAAAACCAAAGAAGCCGCGCGACGATTTGCAAGGGCTGGCCCTCGAGTTTCGCGACAACGCGATACTCGCGCGCGTCGTCGGGGCGCACAACCGGCATATGGCCGATATCGAGCGTAAGCTCGACGTCGAAATCGCACATCGCGGCAACCGCTTCACGATCCATGGGGCGCCGACGGCGCGTGCGCATGCCGCGCAGGTG
>JBKJZU010000108.1:0-2508 GCA_046715015.1 Micropepsaceae bacterium | reverse complement strand
GCCCAGCAGTTTGTGCCGAGCGACGACAACAAACGGCAGGACTACCTCTTCGAAGGGAACTGGATCGTGAGGGTCGAGCGCACGATCGGTTTTCAGACTATCATCGGATGAAGCTTCAAAGGCGTTGACGGCGTCACGCAGGGTCATCGACCAAGGAGGGAGAGGCTCGCCGGCGGCGAGACGAGGTCGAGCCAGCGCACGTCGCGCAGCCGCTTCGTCGAGTCCGTCCCATCCCAGCCGACGCGCGAACGTAATGGGATCGCCTGGCGCAATCAGCTGCCGCCAGTGCGTCAGCAGCGTCTCGACCCGCTCGTCATCGCCCGCTCGCTCGCCGTGCTCGAATCCGCCATTGAGCCGCTCAGCAAAGGAACTGGCGCGCTCGACGATATCCCTCAGATCGGCATCACCTAAGGGCACTGTGGCTCGTCAGGGTTTGATTGAACATGGCTCTGCCTCTCCGGGCAGCCACTCCGGCGTCCCGACTGTCCTGCAGTGACTAGACGCTCGTTAATCGCAAACGCTCAAACTACTACACCTACATGGACAACGGCGGAACCAACTACGGGTGAAGGCGAGGCCCACGGCGCCGCCGCCTTGGAGATCGCTCTTCGAGACCCTTCCTGCGCCTACTGCTGGCAAGTAAGGGAGTACTAGATAGACGGTGTCTGCAGTCTCCTGGAGCACCTTGAACTGCACGCCCGGCGGCAACGCGGTGCCGACTTCCTTGCCGATCACCTTTGTCGGGTCGGCGATCAATCTTTTGCGATACTCCTCGTCTTTCAATGCCCGCTCCATGATTCGGTGTTCGGCATCCGATGACCCTCTCGCTGCCGAAGCTGCTGATGAGCCAACTGCCGTGACGGCTAGGGCACCCGCAGTCAGTCCTATTTGCTTCAACAACCGACGCCTGTCGTTACCTTCCTCTTCGTGTCCAACAGGACCTGCATTCCCGTTCTCGTCCACCCTAGTTGTTGGCATTTGTTTGCTCCCTTCTTGCGGTAGAACTTTGTGATTATCCGTGAAGCCTTGGCCTGAAACACCTGAGCCGGCCGCCTAAGTTTCATACCTGCGTTTGGAATTAATCAAGATGGGCGAAGTGCAGCGCAGCAGGATCGCAACAACCCGCAAGGGAACAGGATAAGAATTTGCGCATGCGAAAGAGAGATTCCTACACTTTGTCCGCCTTTGATACTGCCGTAAGGGCGAACGGCGGATATCGGCGATCTTCCGCCTTTCGCGATGCGGCAGCGGAATGACCGCATCAGCGAACAACGGTCATTCGAAATTGTTGTTCACGGGTCGGATTGCTCTCGCATAGTGCCCGGCGTTGGGTCTCGGCTTACGGCTCAGCAGATCGAGCGCTTCCGAAATGGGACCACCATCCAGTGCCGCAGAGCAGACGCCTCAAAACTCAAGAAGTCTGGCCGACGGATTGACGTGCCGGTCCCCATTTTAGCCATGGAATGCCCGCCTCGCGCGGGCGTTTGCGGCCACGTCACCCACTCGGAGCAGGGTGCGAGCGGATGGCTGGTTGGGGGACTAGGATTCGAACCTAGACAGGCAGAGTCAGAGTCTGCAGTCCTACCGTTAGACGATCCCCCAACGGCGGGCGCCTTCATAAACCCAAGCGAAAGCCTTCGCAACCCGCCGGGGAAACACTACATTTAGCGACCCCGCCAGGACGGCCCGATGCCCATTAAAGCCGAAGCCTTCGACTTCATCTCCAATCTCGACACGCTGACCGCGGTCGTAGCAGGCGCCGTGCTGGCAACGGCGGGCGGTTTCATCGGCACGCAGATCGAACACCGGGTAGACCTCCGCCGCCGCGAGCGCCAAGCCGCCCTCTTTTTCGGCGAGATCATGTCGCTGTTGGGCGTCACTGTTGGCTCGGCAAAACGCGCCCGCGGTATCGGCGACCCGTACGGCCCGGTCACGATGCGGCTCTTGCGCATGATCCGTCGCGAGCTCGACGTCTATGATCGCAACCGCGAGCGCCTGTTCGAATTGCGCGATCCCGCGATGCGCGCGCGCATCCACACGACCCTGTTGCGTACGATGATGGGCGTCGAAGGCGCTTTGGAGTCCGCAGCCGAGGCCGCGGACCTCCAAACGGAGTTGCAGACAAACCCGGACATGCCGGAAGCCCGGCGCGAACACTTGGAGGCAAGGCTTGCCGAGAGGCTACGCCTTCGCGACGGCGGCTTCGATTTCCTGGTCGAAGCCTCCGAACAAGCGGGACGGTTGACGAAGGAGCTAGAACCAATCGCCCGCGTCGACTTCGAAAAACTGGTGCTCGCAACGCGCAGCGCCTGACAGCGCTTCAGTCAACGCACGCCATGGAAGGCAACTAGCCGGCAATTCCGCGTGCGGCAATCGCTGTACGATAGGCGTCGAGCAAAGCACGCATCTTCGCTTCGTCCGCTTGTTCCACCTTGGCGGTGCCCGCGTGCAGCTGTTGTTCGAGCGCCGCGGCCATCTCGGCCAGCGCGTCCGCCCCCGCCATCGCAC
>JBKJZU010000107.1:0-12002 GCA_046715015.1 Micropepsaceae bacterium | reverse complement strand
GCGCCACTTCCGGCACTAGAAAATCCACACGGCCGCCTTGTCTTTTGGGCTGCACACGCCCTGAGCGCGATTAATTTCGTCCACAAAACAATCCTGAGGCGAACGCGCTTGTAGTTGCACTGATGCGAATCGGACGCACCCCACGAACTGAATCGATTCCACCGATCACAAGCGAGGTGATGTGCGTTGAGCCAACCGCCGCCTCGATGTTAGGACAGTCTACCTATGGGGTGTAACAGGCACGGACCAGCGTTAACCAAGCGCGGACGTGTCACGGGGCGGAGTATTCCGCGGGGAGATTCAAATGAATCTGAGAACGACTCTATTGGCGTCGGCAGCTTCTGCGGCCGTGTTGGCGATCGCGTCGCCGGTACAAGCGGGCGGCTACGTCTCGGTCTTCGGCGGGTGGAACATAACCGATGACATCAAGTCGATCGCTGGGAGCAACGGCGATGTGCTGTCGTCGTATTCGACAACTGTCACTCACACGGCACCCGTTCCGCACCCACATACATTGACGTTTAATTTCACGGCGCCGTCGACATTCTTCAACAGTGGGGCGAAGGCCGAAGACGGTTGGGTGATCGGCGCCGCCGTTGGTGGCGACCTGTCTTGGTTTCCGGGTCTGCGCGGCGAATTCGAAGCGTCCTACCGCCGCAACAGTTTGGGCCCAGCGGCTGCGGCCGCATTTGCGAGCGATACCGACACGGCGAGCAGTTTCTACTCGCCTGGCGGCAACATTATCCACCCCTGCGGCATCACGCCGGTCCCGCCGCTCGCTGTTGTAAGTGGCCCACCGGCGCCGTGCACCGCGTTGGCGCCAGGCTCTGGCACCTTCGCGTTCCGCGACACGTTCTCCACCAGCAATGCGTTTGCCTCGGGCAGCGGCACCATCAGGACGTTCGCCCTCATGGCAAACGTTTGGTACGACATTCCGATGGGTTCGGGCCTCACGCCCTACCTCGGTGGCGGTATCGGTTATGCCGACAGCGAAGTCGAGCATGGCCTCGTCATGAACGGCTCGGGCGGCGACTTTGCATGGCAGCTTGGCGCCGGCCTGAATTTCGCGATGACCGAGAAGATGTCGCTTGGCATAGGATACCGCTACATGGATGCGGGCGACGTAACGCTCGTCCGTGCCCCGGCACTCGCCACCGGCAACAAGCTCGTGACCGATGAGCATGAGGTGAAGCACCAATCCGTGTTGGTGAACCTGACGTTCCACCTCGGGAAGTAACGGCGCTCCAATCGCATTTTGAGTAGGCAAAGCGCGGGCTCCGGCCCGCGCTTTTGTTTGCCGGACATCCGCCTAATCCGCCGCGACCGCCCGTTCGTTCTTGACGAACAGCATCAACGCGAACCCGATCGCGAGCAGGAATAAGATCGACGCAAGCCCGATCGCCTGGCTCTGCGACCACTCCGTCGCCCGCGCCACGATGAACGGGGCCAAAAACGCCGTCGCGGTTCCCGACAGCGCATAGAGCCCGAAGAACTCAGTCATTTTCGCTGTGGGCGCGATACGGGCCAGCATCGTGCGGCTGTTTGCATAGGACGCCGTGATGAAGATCGCGATGATGATCACGATCACGACGTAGATGATCTCCGGCCACGTGTCGAAGAATGGCAACCCGTGCACCGGCGGCAGCGTCGTGTCGTACGGGATGAAGAACAGGATCGTATCGGGCCGCATCAATAGCGACAGGATCAATCCAATCATCGTGCCGCCGACGGAAATCATCACCCCGCGCTGCGACCCGAACGTGTGATCGAGCCAACCGCCGAACACGCCGCCGAACGTCGCGAACACGCTCAAAATCACGCCGTAGACAAGCATATCGAGCGGCCCCCACGAAAACGTCGTCGCGGCATAGATACCGCCGAAGATCAGGATCGCGTTGTTGCCGTCGTTGTAGATCATGCGTGCGAACAGATAGGTCGCTACGTTCCGGTACTGCCGCAGGCTGCCCACGGTGCGGATCAACGATCTGACCCCGCGATCGATCGCGGCGACAGGCCCCAATGCCGTCTTCGGCTGATCCGGCGTGAAGAAAAAAAGCGGCAGGCCGAACAGCGCAAACCAAACGACGAACAGCGGCCCCACCATGCGCTCCGGCTCGTGCGCCGCTTGATCGATCCCGAACCATGGGTCCGCCGGAATGAACGGCCAGCTGGCGACCTTCGGATCACCCGGCAACACGAAGAAGATCAGCATAACGACAAGAAGAATGACGCCGGAGAAATTGCCGAGCGCCAGCGCCAAGCCGGACAGCGCGCCGACCTTCTTCTCGGGTGCCAGCGTCGGCAGCATCGCGTTGTGGAACACCGCCGTAAAATCGAACGAAACAAACGTCGCGACCAGAAGGGCACAAATCACGACGAACGAAAGGCCCGCTTCGCCCGGCAACGCGTACCACAACAACCCTGCCGTCACGGCCAGCGATACCGACCAAAAGAAGAGCCACGGTTTGCGTCGCCCGCCCGCATCCGCGATCGCGCCCATGAACGGCGCTACGATCGCGATGATGAAGCCGGCGGCCGAGTTCAAATCAGCCCACAGCGCCTGGCCCTTCACGGCATTGCCGACGAGGTGGTGGGCGAAATAAGGCGCGAAGATGTAGATCGTGATCAGGAGCACATGCGGATTGCGCGCACCCTCGAACACCGCCCACGACCACTGCCCCAATGGAGAGGCGCACGTCCCGCCACTCGCGGCGATCCCCTCCGGAACAGCTGTCCAACGCGCGCGCAAACTTGGCTTGGCGGGCAGAGTTTCACTCATGGGAGATCCGAATAGCGTGTTGCCGAAGATTACGCACGAACCGCCGCGACAAGCGAGAGCCTTGACGGCCTCGTGATGCTCAAGCTCAGTCGCCGCGTGCGTCACCATTCTTTGCTCACCTCATGACCATGCCCTGGGATGCCGCTGCCGCAGCACTGGCGGCCGCCGTTCTGCACGCGGCATGGAATGCCGGCTTGAAGGCGGGCAACGACCGCCTGCTCGACGCGACACTGTTGTTCTCGGTGGCAGGCGCGATCGGCCTCGTCGTGACGTTTTTTGCGCCGCCGATCAACAACGAAGCCATTCTCTGGATCGCAGTCACTGCCGCGCTGCACCTGCCCTACGTTTACTTCCTCTCCCGCGCCTACGAGCTCGGCGAGCTCAGCCACGTCTACACGATCGCGCGCGGCACGCCGCCGCTCTTGATTACCGCGCTGGCTGCGCTGACTCTCGGTGAAGTTCCGACGCCCACGGCCGTCGCGGGCATTGCCCTGATCAGCATCGGCATCTTGACCGTGGGCATGAGCCCTGGCGCTCATCGTGAGGGCACACTGCTCGCCGGCGCCGTTGCCATCACGATTGCGCTTTACAGCATCTCCGACGGCATCGGCGTGCGTGCCTCGGGCAGTGCGCTCGCCTACAACGGTTGGGTCTTCTTCGCCGTAAGCGTCACCAACGCCGTCATGGCGATTGCGTTGCGCGGCCCCCGTATCGTCGACTACGCCCGCACGCATTGGCCGCGCGCCCTGATCGGCGGCACACTATCGTTCGTTGCCTACGGCCTCGTCCTGTGGGCAATGACGGTCGCGCCGATAGCCGGCGTCAGTGCCTTCCGCGAAACCTCGGTCGTCTTCGCGGCTTTAATCGGAATCTTGTTCTTCGGAGAGAACGCAGGGCCACGCCGACTGGCTGGCGCCGCCATCGTCGCCGTCGGCGCCATCGTTCTGAAGGTGGCCTAGGCCAGCAGATCGCGAATCTGCCCCGCCGCCAGCGTCAGTCGCGCCACCGTGAACGTTCCCGACCGCTCG
Organism: Micropepsaceae bacterium; assembly: GCA_046715015.1. Lineage (GTDB taxonomy): Bacteria > Pseudomonadota > Alphaproteobacteria > Micropepsales > Micropepsaceae > SZUA-430. Next base: position 8,195 of record JBKJZU010000107.1, on the reverse strand, counting down.
AGATCGCCGACCAGCGTCGCGACCCGCTCCACTTGCTCGTGATGCGTCGCGGCCCAGGTTTCGACCGCCGCACTACCCGCCGCGCGATTGTCGCCGCTCGTCCCGTTCGCAAGCGCCCGCGAAGCGAGCGCACGCTGGTGCACGAAGAGATCGTCGATTAGGCGGCGCACCGCGAGCCTGTCCCAGTGCTCGGGCAGGTTCATCCGTTCCGCAGCAAGGCGCAGCCGGTCGACGCCGATCGTCCGAGCTGCCGCAAAGTAAGCGCCGGCCACCATATCGAGTGGCTTCTTCGTCTCGCCAGAGAGCCGCGCGATGTCCGGCGTGGCACCGATCGCCGACAACGCACCGATGTCGTCGGCCAGTTCGTCCGGCACGCCGGCCGCGCGCAACTCATTAATCGCCTCGATGATCGCCCTGCCTTCGGCCTCCGAAACAAGCGTCGAGAACGTGCCACGTAATTTCGCGACACAATGCGCATAAGGCGCGATTGCGTCGGCGATCGGCATTGCCGCCGGCACGTGCCGATAGAACCACAGCGTCTGCCGCAGAAGGTGCAGTGCCAGCTTGCCGTGCATGCGCACCTGCACCGAGGCGGCCACCTTGTTGTCGAGCGCATTGATCCCGTCGGCGATCTTCTCGATGCCGAACACGTTGAGCGCGATCGTATAAGCGCGGGCGAGTGCCGGGGCTTCGCTCGCGCTTGCCTCCTTCAGCCGGTGCATGAACAACGGTCCGCCGCGATTGACGATATCGTTGGTCAGCGCCGTCGCCACGATCTCACGCCTCAGCCGATGCGCCGCCATCCCCTTCGGCAGCCTTGCCCGCACGTCGCTCGGGAAATAGTGCCTCAACGTCTCGGCATAAAACGGATCGTCCGGGAGGGTGGAGTGATTGATCTCATCGAATAGCTGCAGCTTCGCGTAAGCGAGCAGCACCGCAAGCTCTGGCCGTGTCACACCCTCGTTGCGGTTCGCGCGCTCGCGCAAATTCTCGGTCGAAGGCAGCCCTTCGACAGCCCGGTGGAGCCGTCCGTCGCGTTCCAGCGCTCGCATGAAGCGGCCGTACCCGTCCGACTCCCATGCCCCGCCCGCCTGCGCGACGCTCACCGCCAGCGACTGATTGTAGTTGTCGGCGAGTACCAGATGCGCGACTTCGTCCGTCATCTTCGCAAGCAGCGGATCGCGCTCCGCCGCCTTGAGTTCGCCGGCGGCGATCGACGCGTTCAGTAGAATCTTCAGGTTGACCTCGTGGTCCGACGTATCGACACCGGCCGAGTTGTCGATCGCGTCCGTGTTCAATCGCCCGCCAGCCTTCGCGTACTCGATACGTCCAGCCTGTGTAGAACCCAGGTTCGCACCTTCGCCGATAACCCTGGCCCTGATGTCGCGCCCGTCGATGCGCAGCGTGTCGTTCGCCTTGTCGCCCGCGTCCGCGTTGCTCTCGGTAGAAGCCTTGATAAACGTCCCGATCCCGCCGAACCACAAAAGATCGACCGGCGATTTCAGCAACGCGCGCATCAATTCGGCGGGTTCCGCCTGATCGGCCGTCAGCCCCGTTAACGCCCTCACTTCCGGCGACAGCGGAATCTTCTTCATTGAACGCGAATAGACGCCGCCACCTTTGGATATCTTCGCTTGGTCGTAGTCCGCCCACGAAGAGCGCGGCAGGTTGAAGACTCGCTGCCGCTCCGCAAAGCTCGCGACCACGTCGGGGTGCGGATCGAGGAAGATGTCGCGGTGATCGAACGCGGCGACGAGTTTCGTCACCTTCGACAGCAGCATGCCGTTGCCGAAAACGTCGCCCGACATGTCGCCGACGCCCACGACCGTGAACGGTGTCGTCTGAATGTCCGTCCCGATCTCGCGGAAGTGGCGTTTGACCGCTTCCCACGCGCCCTTGGCGGTGATGCCCATCTTCTTGTGATCGTAGCCAACCGACCCGCCGCTGGCGAACGCGTCCGCGAGCCAGAAGCCATAGTCCTTCGAAATACCGTTCGCGATGTCGGAGAACGTCGACGTGCCCTTGTCCGCCGCGACCACGAGATAAGGATCGTCCGCGTCGTGCCGCACGACGTCCGTTGGCGGCACGATCTTGCCGTCCAGCGCGATGTTGTCCGTCATGTCGAGCAGTGACGAGATGAACGTCTTGTAAGCGGCGATACCGCCGGCAAGCCACGCTTCGCGGTTCGACGGTAGCGGCAGCTTCTTGGGGTAGAACCCACCCTTCGAACCGACCGGCACGATCACCGCGTTCTTCACCTGCTGCGCCTTCACGAGCCCCAGGACTTCGGTGCGGAAATCTTCGCGCCGGTCCGACCAGCGAAGGCCGCCGCGCGCGACCTTGCCGAACCGCAAGTGCACGCCCTCGACCTCGGGCGAATAGACGAAGATCTCGACCATCGGCCGAGGCAGCGGCAAATCCTCGACCTTGGCCGAGTCGATCTTGAACGCGATCGACGGCTTGTCCTTCTGAAAGAAGTTCGTCCGCAGTGTCGATTGAATGACGTTCCGGAAACGCCGGATGATGCGGTCGTCGTCGAGGCTCGGCACCTTGGCGAGCGCTTCATCGAACTCGCCGTTGATCTTGTCTTCGAGGGCGGCGCGGTCCTTCACGCCAACCTCGAAACGCGCTTTGAACAACCGCACCAGCGCGGCGGCGATCCGCGGATTGCGCCCAAGCGCCTCTTCCATCAACGCCTGGCTAGCGCCGAACGCGGCCTGCCGCAGATATTTTGCGACCGCGCGCAGCATCGCGACGTCGCGCCAAGAGATCTCCGCTTGCAGGGTCAGCCTGTTGAACTTGTCGCTCTCGGCAGCTCCGCGCCAAACCGTCATGAACGCCTCTTCGAAGAGGCGCATCGCCGGTTCACGCTCCGGCGTCAGCCGACCGCGCAGTTTCAGATCGTGGATCGTGATCAACGCATCGCTGCGCTTGACCGGATAGTTCACCTCTTCGATCGCGCGAAGCCCGAAATCTTCGAGCACCGGCAAGAGATCGGAGAGCTCGATCACCCCGCCCGCATGATAAATCTTGAAATGGATGACGCCGTCGTTCGGATCGGTCCCGCCCGATGACCGCAGTGCAAGTGCACCGGCACCGGCTTGCACGACCTCTTCCGCTTTGCCGATGTCGAGGATGGCTTCCGCGGGTCCGAACGCTTCGCGATAGGCTTCCGAGAACGCTCCTGAATAGCGCGCAAGGATTGTGTCCGCTTGCTCCGGCGCCATCGAGCGAGAGAGCGCATCTGAGAAATCGTCGCTCCACAAGCGGACAGCTTGCGCCAAGCGCGACTTCAGCGCCGCGTGATCATAGGTTTTCGGCGGCCCCTCCTGGAACATCACCGTGAAATGGATGCGGGCCATCTGCCCTTCTTCGGTATGCGGATAAGCGCTCGCGATCTGGCCGCCCAACGTTTCGGTCAGAATGCCGCCCAGCGATCGGATCAACCCGCCGCGAAACTTGTCGGCTGGAAAGTACACGTGAACGGATGCGAAGCGCTCGAACGTATCGAACCGAATGAAGACGTTCGTATCGGGCCGGTCGCCAAGGTGGGCGAGCGCAGGCCCTGTCCGTAAAAGATCGGCCTCCGATACCTGAAACAGCTCGTCGCGCGGCAGGTTGTGCAAGACGACGGCAAGAGCTTTCGCGTTGTGACTGCCCTTCGGAAAGCCCGACTGCGCCATCACGTTTTGAACTTTGCGCCGCAGGAAAGGGATATCGCGTGGACTGTCGTGATAGGCGGCCGACGTGAAGAGCCCGATGAACCGGCGCTCGCCGATCAGCTTTCCGTCTTTGAACCGTTTGACGCCGATATAGTCTTCTTGCACGCGCCTGTGCACAGGCGACTTCTCAAGCGATTTCGTGACGATCAGCGGCGAAGGCTGCATCATAAAGGCGCGCACTTCCGGCGTCATTGTCGCGCGGTCGGTGCCGCGCCGGATCACCCGCCGCTCAGGATCGCGCAAAAGGCCAAGCCCGGTCTCGGCTAAAGGCCTCAACTCCCCGTCGCCCTTCGGATCGAACGCATAGTCGCGTGTGCCCAAGAACGTGAAATGGTTCTGCTTCAGCCAGTTGAGGAACGCGACGGTTTCCTCGATCTCCTCCTTTGGCGCCGGCGGCGGATTCTTGGCCAGATCGACGATCGCCTCGTCGACGCGCGCAAGCGTTGCCCTCCAATCGGTAACGGCCGCCGTAACGTCGCGCAGCACTTGCGCGATGCCCGATTGAACGGCCACGATCTGCTCTGGCGTTCCCATGCGTGAGATCGCAACGCAGATCATGCTTTCCGGCTGTCCGTCGCCGTCGAAAGCGAACGCGCGAAACGCGCCGCTGGCGTCGCGCTTCACCTTGAAGATCGGATGAAACACCGCCTTGATTTTCGCACCTCGCTCGCCGAGCTCGCTCAAGATCGAATCGACGAGGAACGGTTTGTCGTCGTTGATCGTGGCGACCAGCGTCACCGGCGCCGCAAATCCGTCGCGCTGCATCTCAGGCGTGAACACGCGCAAGAACGTCATGCCGGGTTTGCGCTGGGCGGCTGCCTGCCAAAACATCCGCGCGATGCCGGCTTGCACGTCCTTCGAAAACCCGACGAGGTCTTCGGGTGCCGCCCCCGCAAAGAAATGTTGCACGAACTGAGAGAACCCTTGCAGGTCGGCTTCCAGCGCAGCGGTCATATCCAGCCATTGAGAAGGGCCGCGGATGTCGATCGGGCGGCCGGGTGAGCAAGTGGCGCGGATATAGCCATAAAACGTGGATCAAGTCCGCTTCTTTACCGCGTCACTTGCGCCGGTGTTTCGCACATGCGAAGCGGACAGAAATGGAAAAAGAAGTCGTCGTATTTGATACGGAATTCACCGCATGGCGGGGCTCCATGGAACGAAATTGGTCGGGTCCCGGCGAGTTCCGCGAAATCGTGCAGATCGGTGCGATGCGCATCCAAGCCGAGTCGCTCGCCGAGACAGCGTCGTTCACCGTGTTGATCCGGCCCATCAAGAACCCTGTTCTGTCGACCTACTTCGTCGACCTGACGCGCATCACGAATGAGCGCCTGGCAGTTGATGGAGTCGACTTCGCAACCGGCGCCAGGGCATTTGCAGCGTTCGTCGGCAGGCGGCGTTTGTATTGCTACGGCCGCGACGATCGCGTCATCGCGCGCAACGCGGAACTCATTCGCGCGCCGCAGCTATGGACGAACACGACGGCGACCAACCTCCGCGAATGGCTGGTTGAAATCGGGATCGTGTTGGCCGGCGTATCGTCGGGGACGCTAGCCAAACACGTCGGATCCGTCTCGCAAGGTCGTGCGCACGACGCGTTGATCGACGCGCGCTCGCTTGCCGAAGCCGTGCGCTACCTCGTCATGAAGGGCGCGCCGAATCCGTTCCATGAAAGCGGTAGTGGCCGGTGATCGTGAGGCCAAACAGCATGTCCTCGATCTGTGGCCCAAAGCCGATGTTGTGCAAGACCAGGGGCCGCTTGCCGTCGCTCGATCGGCGCTCCGTCACCATGCCGATATGCGGCCGGCCGTCCGCAAGCGCCCACGCCACCACGTCTCCGGGCTTGTAGGCATCGCCGTTCGTGCTCACCGGCAGCGACTTGCCATGCCGCGCAAAGAACGTTGCCAAGTTAGGCACGCGACGGTGATCGATGTTCCTGTCGGGTGCCTTCAGACCCCAGCGCTTCGGGTAAATGCCGAAAGCGCTTGTCATGTCCTCGTGGACCAATCGTTGGAGGTCGATCCCAAGCAGACGGTAAGCCCGCACGATTTCGTCCGAGCACACGCCGCGGTCCGCGGCCACGTCGCCGTTCGGATAGCTGAGGCTTTGGTAGGCGGCGTCGTAGACCACCTGATGGGTCGCCCGCTCCTCGGCGGCAGCCGCTAGGCGCAACCCATAAGCGAGCCCCAGGTCCTTCCAGTCTTTGTTGACCTTGGGATCGTCGGTGGGCCCGATCAACGCATTGGCCGCCGACTTCACGGTCTGCGGGATTTGTGGGGCGGCGTCGCACGCGCCAAGGAGTGCGAGACACGCCAAGAAGCCGGTCAGCCGCGCAACCGCAGTCATGGTTTCCATGGCCGCCATCGTGACCAAGAAAGTGGCACCAGTGCGGCGCAACCCAAGCCAATCAAGGCAAACCGACTGCCGCCAAATATGGCAACTTTTCCGCCACGGACCGTGTCGAATATGACGCACAGGTTCCACAACCTGTGGCTGGTCAGGCATTCCTCCGTTGACTCGCGCACCCCCCGCGTGTGGTCTTAAGGCGGGGAGCCAATGATGGGGGGCAAAGGCATGAAAGTGCCTGCTTTTCCTTCGCCCTTGGCTGTGAATTAAAAGTTGTAGGTAGGGGGAAATATAGTCATGTCGAAGTTCAACGTCGTTCGCACCGGTCTATTGGGTTCTGCGGCGGCATTCGCACTAGTTGGGGCCGCGAATGCGGTCGAAGCCGAATTCGGCGACGTGCAGATCACCTTAGACACGACTGTGTCGATGGGCGCCTCGATGCTCACATCGGACCGGCAAAACCAGTTCCTGCCGGAAGCAAATGGCGGCCCGGTCGATCCGCGCAACAATCCGGCGCTTGGCGGCGTCGTCCGCCCCAACGGCATTCTCCTCGTGCCGTTTAGCGGCGCTTTCGGCGGCGGCAACGCCTACTCCGGAAACCCGAAACCGAACAACGACGGTTCGATGCAGACCGACGACGGCCGCTTGAACTGGGACAAGGGCGATCTCATCGGTGCCAACGTCAAAGCGAACCACGACCTGCTGATGACTTGGCAGAACTACAAGATCTTCGCGCGCGCCGTCGGCTTCTACGACGTGATCATGAACGATGAAGGCGCCGGCAGCCGCTCGCAGTTGACCGACGATGCGCTTGGCGACGTCGGCCGCAACTACGAACTCCTCGACCTGTTCATTTCGGCCGACTACACGCTCGGCGACATTCCGGTGAACTTGCGCGCAGGTAAGCAAGTCATCAACTGGGGCGAAAGCACGTTCATCCTGAACGGCCTGAACGTCTTCAATCCGATCGATGTCGGCGCGTTCCGCCGCCCCGGTTCGGAAATCAAAGAAGCGCTGGTTCCGGTGAATGCGGTGTACGGCTCCGTCTCGCTCCCGGCCAATCTCTCGCTTGCCGCGTACTACGCGCTCGACTGGGAACCGTTTGAAATCGATCCGTCTGGCACGCCGTTCTCGGGCGCGGACGTCATCGCTTACGGCACCGGCGTCGGTGGCAACTTCTCGCAGGGCGAACTGGTGAGCTTCCTGACCAGCAGCCCGTACTCTGGCCTCCGCCGTAACTGTGTGGCGCTTGCCGGTTCCGGTACGCGCTATGCCCAAACGGTCGGCCTGCTCAACGATCCGTTGTTGAGCGGTGCGGGTCCGGACGGAAACGGTTTGGTTGAATGTAACGACAGTGCGTTCGTCAGCCATCTCGTGCCGTTTCCGATCGGTGAGCATGAGCGGTTCCGCCTTGGCCAAATCGACGGCAGCGGTGGCCAACCGAATCTGTCCGGTGACGGTTTCACGCGCGCCTCGACGGGCGTACTCGAACGCGGTCATGACATCGAAGCGTCGGATGATGGTCAGTACGGTCTTAAGCTGACGATGTTTGCCGAAGATCTCGGCGGCACCGAGTTCGGCTTCTACTATCAGAACTATCACAGCCGCCTTCCGTTCGTGAACATCGGGGCGGACCCGACCGACACGGCGGCCGACTTGGGCTTCTTTGTGAACTCGTTTGTTACGAATATTGTTCCGACGGACTTAGCCGGCAGCATTCAGGGTCGCCAGCTCAATAACGCCGGTTGCGGTCTAACCTCGCCAACGCAGATCGGCACGATCGCCGGCGGCCCGGCGGCTCCGGCCAATCTCGCGATCAACGGTTCGATCGCCACGCTTGGCAACCCGCTGACACCGGGTACGGCGGCGTTCCAGATGGCGAACACGCCGGTCCAGGATCCAGGCGGCGTTCTAGCGGCGGCGGCGGCGGCGGTCGCCATTCAGACCGGCGGTGGTGTTACGCTGAACGCGACCAACGGGTTCATGAACCAGTTGGCCATCGCTCAGCTAAACTGCGTCCTGACGTACTTCCAGTCGGGTCTAGTCATTCCCGCCGGCGGCTTCCATGGATTTACGCCAACGGTGCAGTCGTTTGACGGCGCCGAGTTCCTGATCGCGGGCGGCGACGGC
>JBKJZU010000106.1:0-3044 GCA_046715015.1 Micropepsaceae bacterium | reverse complement strand
CTTCAGCAGGCCGTCGCCTTGATCGGCCGCGGCGACCTCGCGACTGCGAAGACCCTACTCGACGCGTTGTTGCGCGAAGTACCGAACCACCCCGACGCGCTTCAACTGTTGGGCGTCGCCCACCGGCGCGCCGGACGGACGGCCGAGGCGATCGCGCAGTTCAAAGCCTCGCTCGCCCAAATCGAGAAGCAACCGCACGTCCACAACAATCTGGCGAGCGCCCTCGTGGCCGCAGGCAAGCCCGATGAGGCCGAACGCCACTTCCGCCGGGCTTTAGCGCTGAAGCCCGACTACGTGGAGGCGAAGTACAATATCGCCCTGCTGCTCCGTGGACACAGACCGGCCGAAGCCCGGCTCTTGCTCGACGACGTCGTCAAGGCGCACCCTCAAAACGGCAATGCCTATGATGCTTTGGGTCTTGTGCTCGGCGAGCTTGGCGACAGGCAAGGCGCCTTCGCCGCCGCGACGAAGGCCTCGATGCTGGCGCCCCACTCCCACACGGCACAGCACAATCTCGGCCAAGCGGCACTCGCGCTGCGAGACTTTACCAAGGCCGAGGATGCCTATCGCGCCGCACTGAAGCTGCGGCCGAACTCGGACGCGAGTTGGATGGGCCTCGGCAATACGCTCAGATCGCAAGACCGCAACGACGAAGCCGCTCACGCGTTCGAGCGGGCGGCCTTAGCCAACCCCGCAAACCCGCATGCACACCGACTTCTCAACGAACTGCTTTGGCAAACCGGCAAGACCGAAAGGTATTTGAGGTCCTATCCGGAAGCCCTCGCCGCGCGGCCCACGGATGCGGTGCTGCGGCTCGCCTATGCTGAGGAGCTTCTGCGCATCAAGCAGCCGGCCGAGGCGGCCAAGGAACTCGCGATCGCGGCCGTCGCCGCGCCGAACGACCCTTACATCGAGGACGCCCTTGGGCGCACGTCCGCGATTCAAGGCGACTACGAACGCGCGGCGGCACATCACCGTCGCGCTACATCCGCGGCCCCCGAGATAAACCAGTTCGCAAACAACTTCGTCGAAACCTTGCTGAAAGCCGAGCGCCACGCGGAGGCGCTCGACGTCAGCACGAAGGCGCTAACGGTCGAACCCCACGATCAAAGGGCTCTCGCCTTGCACACGACGGCATTACAAGTCTTGGGCGACGCACGGCTCAAGCACCTAGCCGACTTCGCTTCGATCGCCAAAGTGCTGCGGGTGGAACCACCGGAAGGCTTTGCCGACGAAGAGACGTTCAACGCAGCGCTCGCCGAAGAACTTCGCAAGCTCCATGCAACCAAGAGCCATCCGACCGACCAAACGCTGCGCGGGGGGACACAAACCTTCGGCTCTCTCTTTGCACGCTCCGAGCCGCTGATCGTCCGGCTGCGAACGCAGATCGAAAAAGCAGTCCAGCGCTACATTGCCGAGATGCGGGACGAGCCCGCTCACCCCTTCTTCGGCCGCAAGCGCAACTCGTTTGCGTTCTCCGGCTCGTGGTCAGTGCGCTTGCATGAAGGCGGCTTCCACACGAACCATATTCATCCCCAAGGTTGGATCAGTTCCGCCTACTACGTCACCTTGCCCGATGAAACGGCCTCCGCCCCTGACTCTCCAGGTTGGTTCAAACTTGGCGAGACGAATCTCCAGCTCGGAAAACACGACAAGATCCAGCGCCTGATCCAACCAAGGGTCGGAAATCTTGTCCTCTTTCCGTCCTACTTCTGGCATGGAACCGTACCGTTCCAATCGAGCAGCGAACGCATGACGGTCGCGTTCGATGTCGTGCCGGCGTGACCGATGTCAGGCGACGGAGAACCAACCCGTAATGCTGTAGCGGCCTTCCGGCACATAAGGCGGCACGTACGTGACGGAGTGGTTCGCCGGCACCTCGAACAGGTTCAACACGTTGAACCGCGGCATCAGTCCGAACTCGACGTTGCCCTGTGCGTCGTAGAACTCGAGGGTCCCGCCCCAGTCCGGACGCCACTTTCGTGTGAAGCCGAGAACGTAGGCAACGCGACGCTTGTTCCGCGCATCGAAGTCGTTGTGAAAGGTTAGAAAGTTGCCCTTCGAATAGAGCGTTGCTTGGCCGTCCGCCTTCACCAGACCGGTGATGCCGGTAACACGCTCGACGAACTCACGGACCGCCGGCGCATTCAGCGCCTCAAGGACGCCGTGCAAAGGGTGCCCCGGATCGCGCCGGTTCACGATCGCATCGACGATCGGGTAGCTGGAGTAGACATACTGGAATCCGCTCTCTGCGTTGCGCAGACACTCTTGCATCAGACTCGCGACGCCGGCACGGCCAAGCGCGGCGAGCTGTTCCGTGCTCATGACCACGCTTTCCGGTCCCCGGTTGAAGGCGAGCGACCATTTGGTTTGGTGCCGCAAAACCTCTGCAATGCGCTCAGCAGGGGCCGCTTCGAGTACGTTGGGGATCTGAATCCGTTTGCGGACGGCGAATTCGGCCCCTAGTTTTTTGGCATTCAAGTCTGGGTTGAGCATCGACGTTTCGTCCAGCTAGTCCTGGCCAATCCCCATGGCCGTTGCACATTCAAGGTCTACGCTGATCGCGATAGTTAACCGAGCGGTTCCAAACCACAACGAACCGCTGTTTTCGGCCAATTCCAATTCACGCGGCAGATGTAGCGCACCATGTGGCGACCTAGCAACATCGGCGCGAGAATAGCTACGGAGCGCCCCGAAGTCCTATTGGTTCACCTGTACCCATGCGCGCACTGCGGGTAGTGTTCAACCAAGCCTGACGGACGCGCCAACAGGGGGTTGTACGGGGCGGAGCGTTGGTTTTTTGGGGTTTTCGCAGGTCACTGCGGAGAATTTGTCTAGCGAGGGGTGCGATGGGTTTTAGAAAAGTATTACTGGCGGCGTCTGCATTGGTGCTGGCCACAGGCGTTGCGAACGCCGATTACGAGCGTGACGGTTGGTACGTCGGTCTCGAAGGCGGGTGGGTGAGCATTCCGGACACCGAGCTTGTCGGTTCGGGCATCACGGCCTTGGAATTCGACAATGGCTGGGGTGTGCTCGGCACGGTC
>JBKJZU010000105.1:0-5499 GCA_046715015.1 Micropepsaceae bacterium | reverse complement strand
GCCCTTGCGCACATTGCTGGCGATGACCGAAACCACGCGATACTCCTTAAATGAGAGCGCCCGGCTCAAGCCTGGCCTCGAGGGCCGGCGCACCGGGCACGAATTTCCGTGGGGTGATAGCAGCGCCGGGCGCCGTCGCCAAGATGGCAGAATTGTGCGGTCAGAGCCGTGGTGACGCACTCTCCCTGGTGGGCGCGTGCGCGGCATGCGGACCGGCGGCCTTTTCTGTTGGCGCGGAACCGCATCAAGGCCGCGTTTCGTGCGCATTTCGCCGCCCGAGACTTCGTCGAAGTCGAGTGCGCGCAACTGCAAGTGTCGCCCGGAAACGAGACGCATCTGCATGCGTTTTCGAGCGAGGCGATCGGGCGGGATGGCGTTGTGCAGCAGTATTACCTTCATACGTCGCCGGAGTTCGCGTGCAAGAAGCTGTTGGCGGCGGGCGAGAAGCGGATCTTCGATTTCGCACGCGTGTTCCGTAATCGCGAGCACGCGCCGGTGAATGTGGCCGAGTTCACGATGCTGGAATGGTATCGCGCCGAGGAGACTTACGACGCGGTGATCGCCGATAGCGTCGCGCTCATCCGGTTGGCCGCGGAAGTAGCGGGCAGCGGCGCGTTCTCTTATCGCGGACACTCGGTGGCAGCGTCGGCGGCGCCGGAGCGGATTTCGGTCGCGGAGGCGTTTCGGCGTTATGCGGATGTCGATTTGCTTGCGACCTTGACGCCGGAGCATGGCGTTCGCGCGACGCTTGCTGCACAAGCGGCGCGCGTTGGGGTTCACGTTGCTGACAACGATACGTGGTCCGACATCTTCAGCCGCGTGCTCAGCGAACGCGTTGAACCGCGGCTTGGGTTCGAGCGGCCCGTGGTCCTCGACGAATATCCGCGCGTGGAGGCGGCGCTGGCGCGGGCGTCGGCGCGCGATCCGCGCGTGGCGGAGCGTTTCGAGGTTTATGTTTGCGGCGTGGAGCTTGCGAACGGGTTCGGCGAACTCACCGATCCGGTCGAGCAGCGGCGGCGCTTTGAGCATGAGATGGTCGAGAAAGAGCGCATCTACGGCGAGCGCTATCCGATCGACGAGGATTTCTTGGCGGCGCTGGCTCAGATGCCGTCGGCCGGCGGCGTGGCGATGGGGTTCGACCGGCTCGTGATGCTGGCGACGGGTGCGCCTTCGATCGAGCAGGTGCTCTGGACGCCGCCGGTGGGGCGAACATGACGGCGCGCACGCTGAAGACCGTGGCGGATCTGGTCGATGCGGGGCTTATCGAGTCCGCTGAGGCGGAGCCGCTTCGCAAGGTGGCTGCGCGCTACGCGGTCGCCATCACGCCCGCGATGGATGCGCTGATCGACGCCGATGACGACGCCGATCCGATTGCGCGGCAGTTCGTACCGGACGCGCGCGAGTTGCATGTGCGCCCCCAAGAGTCAGCGGATCCAATCGGCGACAAGGCGCACTCGCCGGTCGAGGGGATCGTGCATCGCTACCCGGACCGCGTGTTGCTTAAGATCGTGCATGTGTGTCCGGTCTATTGCCGCTTCTGCTTCCGGCGCGAGATGGTGGGACCGGACCGCGAGCCGGGGTTGACGCCGGCGGCGCTCGAGCGTGCGTTCGATTACATCGAGGCGCACCCTGAGATCTCCGAGGTCATTCTGACGGGGGGCGATCCGTTCGTTTTGACGGCGCGGCGGGCGGCGGAGTTGACCGAGCAGTTGGCCGCGATCCCGCACGTGAAGGTCCTGCGCTGGCATACGCGCGTGCCGGTCGTGGATCCGGAGCGGGTCACCGACGAGTTCGTGCGCGCGCTGATGACGACGCAGGCGACAACGTATGTGGCGCTGCATGCGAACCATGCGCGGGAGTTTACGGAGGCGGCGCAGGCTGCGATCGCGCGGATCGTGGATGCGGGGGTGCCGATGCTGAGCCAGTCCGTGCTGCTTCGCGGGGTCAACGACAACGTCGAGGCGCTTGAGGGTCTGATGCGCGCGTTCGTCGAGAACCGGATCAAGCCGTACTACCTGCACCATGCGGACCTGGCGCCGGGGACGGCGCACTTCCGCACGACGATCGAAGAGGGTCAGGCGTTGATGCGCGAATTGCGGCGGCGCGTGTCGGGAATCGCCCTACCCTCTTACGTGCTCGATATTCCGGGCGGGCACGCGAAAGCGAACTTGGAATTGTGCGACGTCGAGCGCGGGCACGGCGGCTTGCGCGTCCAGGACGACGAAGGGACTTGGCACGAATACGTCGAGTAGCACCCTGGGACCGCGGGCGTCCCGCCCGCTCTTCACGACTTCTCGACGCGCCGCGCCTGATGAAATGTGATCAAGAGCGGGCGGGACGCCCGCGGTCCCAGGCCAAGAGTCATTTCTTCAACGTGGCAGAACTCGGATGTCGACGCGGCGCTTGTTGTCCAGGAACGCTTTCGCGGCGGCTGCCACTTCCTCCGCCGTGATCGTCGCGTAGTCGTCCATGATCGTGCGCACGCGGTCGAGGTTTCTGGGGTCGGATTGGATGTCTTGCAGCGCGCCGATCCAATAGCTGTTCGTCGATTCAGATGCGTAGTGTTGATAGAGGACGGGCTTGCGCGCGCGTTCGAGCAGGTCTTTGGCGACCGGCGCATTGGCCAGTTCGACGACAAGCTCGTCCAACGTCGTGAAGAAGAGGTCGACTTGGTCGGGCTTCGGCTCGACGCCCGCCAGAATGTAGCCGTACCCCTTTAGCGATTGCGACGAATAGGCGGTGCCGAACGGCACGTAGGTGCCGCCCTGCTTCTCGCGCACTTCGTCGAGCAAGCGCAGTTGCAGAATCTCGTTCATGATCGCGAGCGCGCGTTCGCGGCGGATGTCGCTGAAGACGTCGGGACCAGGAAACGCGGCGGCGACCGCTGTTTGATCTTCGCGGCCGTTGTGGCGCAGTTCGATCGTGCGGCGCTTCGCCGGGAAGCGCACCTCGCGCGCGCCGTCGGGGAACTTGAACGTCGCGGGCCGCGGCGGCAGCGCGCCGAACGTCTGCGCGGTGGCGTTGATCGCGTCTTCGACCTTCACATGACCCACGATCGTGACTTCAACCGGCGCGCCTTTCAGCGAGGGCACGATCGCCGCTTTGATGTCGTCCATCGTGAGTGCGCGCATCTCTTCGAGCGAGGGCGGCGACCAGCGCGGGTCGCCGTCGTGGACGATCGCGGGGATTTCGCGGGCGAGTACGCCCATCGGCGACGCCAATTGTGCGCGCAGTTGTCCGTCGCCGGCCGATTGCAGGCGGCGCAGACCGTCCGGGCGATAAGCAGGGTCGGTGAAGTACGCGGCGAGCACGCGCAGCTGCAGCAGCACGTCGCGTTCGACCGTGTCGCCGGAGAGTTGGTACACATCTTCGTCGAGGTCGAAATTGATGCCGGCGAAATGGCCCGGCTCGGTCTGTTCCAACTCGCCGATTTCGAGTTGGCCCAAGCCCCCTTCGACGAACGCGAACGGGATCGCCCAAGCGAGGCCGCGCTTCGACTTCGACAGCGCGAGGTAGCCGCCCGCGAAGCGCACGACGACGCTGACCTTGTCCTTCTCGAACGCCGTCGATTTGACGTTCAGCTTCACGCCGTTTTGGAAACGGACCAGCGTGGCGCCGAGGTCGGCCAACGTGCGGCGTTCGGCGACCGCGCCCTTTGGCCCGAAGTTGGTGTAGCTGAACTGCTCCTTGATCGTGTTTGCGGCCGGGGCCGTGACCGGCACCTTCGTGCTGGCGAGGTAGGCCGCGCGGATCGCGTCGGTGCCGGCCGGGGTCTGGGAGCTCGTGAAGAAGATCAGCGGCGGCGCGCCGTTCCCGACAGACGCCTTCAGCACCTGCGTCGCCGTTTGCGCCTTCAGGCCTTTGATGCTGGCCGAATAGAGCGCGAGGTCGGTCTTCGCATCGGTCGGGACGCGGTTCGCTTCGAGCGAGCCCATGATCAGATCGGCGACGTCGGCGTTCGACCGGGTGTTTTCGTTGGCCGCCACGAGTTTGTACGGCGATTGTTGCTCCAGCGCTTCGCGGTCGACCTCGCCTTGCTGTAGCCCGTGTACGATCGCGCGGCGCATTTCCTGCTCCGCCGCGGCGAGGCCCTTTTGCCATTCGCCGGCCTTCGTGCGGATCTGGAGCGAGTGCACGATCCCGGCGCCGCCGATTTGCTCGCGGCCGACTTGCGCTTCGATGAACGGCGCGTCCGCTCGACGTGCGAGTTTGCTCAAGCGGCGATTCAGAACCGTGAATGCAACCAAGCGCGCATGGATTTCGCGGCGCCGCGCGGTCGAGTCCAAACGGGTGTCTTCCGGCGAGACCCAACTCAACACGATGCTCTCATCGAGGCCCGCTTGGATCACCTGCGCGACTTCAAGGCCGCGCGCCTTCGGTTTGCCGAAATCTTCCGGCGGCAGCGGCCCGGCAGACTTCCACGAACCGAAGACCTCGGCGATCTTGGCTGCGATCAGGGCTGGGTTCACATCACCCGACACGACGAGCAGAGAGCGTTCCGGCCGGTAATGGCGCTCATAGAAACTGCGCAGTTCGGCGGGGCCTGCCTTGCGGATGAAGTTTGTGTCGCCGATCGGGAAACGCGTCGGATATTTTTGGCCGGCGAACAGAAGACGGATTTGCGCTTCGTTGGCGCGCTGGCTCGGCGTGTCGCGCGAGCGTTCTTCGGAGAGGATGACGCCGCGTTCGTTCTTGATCGCCTGCTCGGACAATGTCAGGCGGTCGCCCATCTCGCGCATGATGTTGAAGCCGGCGTCGAGCGTCGCCGGTCTGACGCTGGGCAATGAGATCGTGAAGGACGTGTTGTCGAAATCGGTCGCGGCGTTCGCGTTCGACCCGATCTGAATGCCCATGCGCTGCAGCGCGCGGAACATTTCGCCTTCGGGGTAGTTCTGCGAGCCGTTGAAGGCCATGTGTTCCAAGAAATGCGCGACACCGCGTTCGTTCTCGTTCTCGTTCAACGAGCCGGCGGCGACGCGCAGCTTCAGCGTCACCGTGCCTTCTGGATTGCGGTTCGGTCTGATCGCGTAGCGCATGCCGTTCGGCAGTACGCCGAACTTGATCATTGGATCGGGCTTAAGGTCGGAACCCTCGTGAGGCCAAATCCCGCGGGCGTCGGCGGTGCTTAGGACAAGAAGGAAAAGTACGAAGAACGAAGCCGCAAGAAACCCGCGGTCCAACAAACGCCACGCCCGCATCAAATACTCCCGGTTCGGTGTGCTGGTGCCTGAGCGGCGAGTGACAGCAGGATTGCGGCTCAGATAAGGCCAGAGATTCTGCATTATGCCGTTTCTACGCGCGTTGTCGCCCCCTGCCCGGCCTCATGTCGTCGTTGTGACTGGTGCTGCATTACCGGCACTTTCGCGAGGGTTTCTTAGCGACCTCGTGCTAGGTGTGCGCGGACAATTGGGGAAATCCGATGGTGCGCTTCTTCCTGCATTTCGCCGTCTCTTTGCTTGCGGCGTTCAGTGTCGGGTCCGCCAGTGCTCAGGCGTGGTC
>JBKJZU010000104.1:0-3443 GCA_046715015.1 Micropepsaceae bacterium | reverse complement strand
GCTTGTCGGAGATCAGCGCCACTTCCGACAGGTTCGGGCGGAACTTGCGCTTTGTCTTGTTGTTCGCGTGGCTGACATTGTGTCCGCTCAACACGCCTTTGCCGGTCAATTCGCAGCGCCGTGCCATGATGAAATTCCGTCCGATCCGATGAAATGCGAACCCGCGCAAGGCTTTGGCCCGCGCGGGAGGGCGGACCTATAGGTCAAGCGCCTTGGCGGCGTCAAGTTTTGGCGCGCAAGTGCGCCAAAATGGCCTTAGCGGCCACGGGTGGGGCCATTGCGCCCTCGGCAACCACGGCCTCAAGTTTGGCCAGTTCGGCGCTGATTGCGGGATCTTGCGTCAAAGCGGCGAGCAAGCCCTCGCGCAGTTCGGTCTGCAGCCAGGCCACGCGCTGGTCCCGGCGTTGGCGGTCCCAGGCGCCCGATGGGGCCAGCGTGGCGCGGAATCGTTCGACGTCGTTCCAGACCTCGGCAATGCCCCTGCCCTCCGTGCTCGACACCAATCGCACTTCGGCGGACCAGCCGTCGAATTTCGGACGCATGAGGTGGAGCGCTGCTTGGTATTAGGCGCCGGCGCGGTTGGCGGCTTGCAACAAATCGCCGTCCGCTTTCGTCACGACGACGAGATCGGCGAGTTCCATAATGCCGCGCTTGATGCCTTGCAGTTCGTCACCACCGCCAGGTGAAACGAGCACCAGGAACATGTCGACCATGTCGGCGACCGCGGTTTCGGATTGGCCGACGCCGACGGTTTCGACGAGCACGACATCGAACCCTGCCGCTTCGACGAGGAGCATACTTTCGCGGGTGCGGCGCGCGACGCCGCCCAGCGTCGTTCCGGCCGGCGACGGGCGAATGAACGCGTTCGGATCCTGCGCGAGTTTCACCATGCGCGTCTTGTCGCCGAGGATCGAGCCGCCCGATCTTCGCGACGACGGGTCGACGGCAAGCACGGCGACGCGGTGTCCCCGCTCGGTCAACCATGTGCCGAACGCTTCAACGAAAGTTGATTTTCCGACACCCGGCGCACCCGACAGGCCGATGCGTAGCGCCTTGCCCGCGTGCGGCAGGGCAAAGTTCACCACTTGGGTTGCAGCCGCTTCATCTTTGGAAAGGCGCGATTCGACGAGCGTAATGGCTTTGGCCAGCGCGCGGCGGTCGCCTGCAACCAGGGCGTCCATTAAGTCCTTGATTTTGGCTTCTTGCGATGAATGGACGTTCATGATTTTGGTGACGATTGCAGCTTGAAGACCGGCCGGGGTTTCCGCCACAATTCAAACATGGCGGCCGACCATATAGGCGGCCCCGCCGGAACACCAAGTTCTATCGTGTGCTCACAATCGAGGTCTTTGAATCGATGTTGAAACGTTTGCTGCTTGCGACGACGATCGCACTTCTGCCTGTCACCGCGTCCGCCGAAGAAGCGGCACTGACGCCTGCCGCCGCGGGGCCCACGAGCACCGTGCAACTCGTTTGGCAGGTTTACCTCGGTGGGTTCAATCTCGGGAACGTCGGCATCAAATCGAGCTTCACCGGCGACGGCTACTCCGCGGTGTCGCGCTTGAAGACAGCGGGCGTCGTGAACTCGTTCTACGAGGCCGTGATCGACGCGAACTCGGTCGGCACGCTGAGCGGCGCGGGCTTGCAGCCGAAGAAGTATGCGTCGAACACCGTGAACGAAAAGCAAAGTCAAAAGGTCGATCTTACTTACACGGCTTCCGGCATTCAGCTCGATGCGCAGCCGGCGTACAACACGTCGCGTTTTCCGGTTTCGGACGAACAGAAGCGCGACACGCTTGATCCGCTGTCGGGTCTCGTCTTCTCGCTGTCCGGCGTTTCGCATTCCGCGGCGAAGCCGTGCGGCGAACCGGTGCGCGTCTTCGATGGGCGCCGGCGCTACGACATCGAATTCACGCCCGCGGGCCAGGACAGGCTCAAGATCGACGGCGGCTACAGCGGGCCGGCGCAGAAGTGCACGATCGTCTACAAGCAGCTCGCGGGCTTTAAGCCGAACCTGAACAAAGGCAAAGCGATTCCCACGATCACGGTTTGGTTCGCGGCGATGGAGAGCGCTGCGGGCGGACCGGTGAAGACGTTCATGGTGCCGGTCAAGATGATGACCGAAACGCCCTACGGCGTGGCGCTTGCTCACGCGCGCAAGATCACGATCGACGGCGCGCAGAAGACGAGCTGAGGAAACGGACGCAATCGAATCCGTAACAGCGTAACAACGGCGGCCATCCGCCGTTGTTTGCGTAACAGCGACGTAACTTTGACGTAACTTGTTACGCATCGCAGACCTCTTCGGCAGGCGCGGTGTCGCTGAGATAGCGCGCGAAGGCGTCGACGAGGTGCTCGCCACGGTAACCGCGCGCGAGCCCGCCGTCGGATTTGCGCATGACGCTTGGACGGATACCGAACTGCGCGAGACGCTCGGCCAGCGTGCGCGGCGTTAGCGGGCGGCCGTGGAATGCCGCGCCCCAAGGCCGATCCGGATCGGCGACGAGCTTCTCCAGCACGTCGATCGACGCGATGCGGCTGAGACCGTCGACGGCGCAGAGATCGCGAATGTCACGCAGCAGCGCCAAATTCGACGCGGGCGGCGGTTCCGCCGCGGTGAAGAACGTTGCAGCTTCGGACGCACGATGAGCGACGTCTTCACCGACGCAATGGGCGAGCGTCAACAGCGGACGCCAGTTTTCAGCCGCGCGCGGCCCGAGGTTGGGCGGCCCAAGCCTGCGGGGCAACGAGACCGCGACGGGAAGATTGCGCGCCAAGGCCGCGACCGCCGTCTGCATCCGCGCGCGCAGAGCCAGAACTTCGGCCGGCGGGTCCATCAAGCCAACGCGCGCGCGCGTTTCGCTTGCCGGTGCCGGCGCCATCGGCACGACGATGGAGCGCGAGCGCACGTCTTCGGACAAAACGGACGCGGTCGCGATGGCCGTTGGCGCGAAGCAGAGGCCGCGGCCGCTCTCGTTGCGTTTGGAGCGCTGGGTCAAAAACATGCCGTCGCGATAGGCGCCCGCCGCGATCAGCGTTCGCATGTCGCGGCGATAGAGCGTGCCGCCGGCGATGTCGTCGATGAGCACCGTCGGCTTTTCGGCATCGATGACGGGCAGAAGATGTGCGGCAATCGCGCGCGAAACGACCACCGGCGCGGGCGTCAGCCAGGCGATCAATCTGAGCGCACGCGCGTGATCGGCGCGCGCATCGATTGCGCGCAAGATGAGGCGGGGCGACATGTCGAATAGATTCGTTTCGGCGCGCGCGCCCCAAGCATGCAGGCACCAGAGCGCGATCGTCTCGATCGTGGCGCTCGGTTCGGCAAGCTGGCCGCTAAAGATCGTGCATGCGTCGCCGAACAGCGCCGCGATTCCGACCGCGTGCGGCCATGGCGCCACCGCGCGCGGACCCCGGCCCGCGAGCGCCGGCAACGCCAATGC
>JBKJZU010000103.1:0-3041 GCA_046715015.1 Micropepsaceae bacterium | reverse complement strand
GCGCGAAGTGGAGTGCTTGAGCTGGGCTGCAGCCGGCAAGACCGACGCCGAAATCGGCCGCATCTTGACGATCAGCCCGCGCACCACGCGCTTCCACATCGAGAACGCGAAGAAGAAACTAGGCGTGGCGACACGCGTGCAGGCCGTCGCCGAAGCGATGAAACGCAAAGCGATCGCGGCGTAGACTTAGTTCGGAACCGGCGACTGGCGCAGACTTTGTAAGAGCGCCAGCGTCGCGAACCCGTCCGGCTTCATGCCGGCACCACGCTGATAGCCGCGGATGGCCTCGCGCGTACGGCGTCCGATCACGCCGTCCGGCTCACCCACATCGTACTTGCGTTGTGCAAGCAGCATCTGCAGCTCAACCCTGTCGGCGCGCGCCAAGATGGGCATCTCCTCGCGCGGCCAAGCCGTGCGGAACGAGCCGGCGCCGTTGAACCGGTTCGACAGCTGACAGATCGCCAGCGCGTACGAGATCGCGTTGTTGTACGCGAGCACGACCTTGAAGTTCGGATAGGCGATGAACGCCGGACCCCGATGCCCCGCGGGCAGCAGGACCGCTGCCGGCGCACTCGCATCCTGGTTCGAGCGTCCCTTCAGCGAACGTCCGTCCCACGACGTGACGCCCAAGTCCGACCAGTCTCGCACCGACTTCTCGGTCCCGATATCGGCTTGCGAATAATCGAAATTCTCCGGCAGCCGCACCTCGTCGAAGCACGGCGCATCTTCGATCCAGCCCTTCTGTTCCAGATAATTCGCCGTCGAAACGAACACGTCGGCGCGCGTATCCCACAGGTTCCGCCTGCCGTCTCCGTTGCCGTCTTCCGCGTATTGCAAGAACACGGTCGGAATGAATTGCGTCTGGCCCATGGCGCCGGCCCAAGAGCCGATCATGCGCCCCGGCGCGATGTCGCCGTTCTCGAGGATCTTCAGCGCCGCCATCAACTGCTCGCGTCCGAAAGCAGCCCGCCGCCCTTCGAAGCCCAGCGTCGCCAGGGCCTCGATCACGTTGAACCCGCCCAGGTTCTGCCCGAAATTGCTCTCAAGCGACCAGATCGCGGTGATGATGCTCGACGGCACGCTGTGCTTCCGCTCGGCCCGGCCCAACGATTTGCGGTATTTGCGCATCATCTGGCGGCCTTTCGACACGCGATCGGACGATACGGCGCTATCCATGTAGTCCCAGATCGCGCGCGAAAACTCCGGCTGGTTCTCGTTGAGTTCGATCACACGCTCGTTCAGATCGACGTTGGCGAACGCGGCATCCAACGTGCGCTGGCTGATCCCCTTAGATCGCGCCTCGGCCTTCACCCCTTCGATCCACGCCAGAAAGGCGGGCGTCCGGTCGGACACGTCCGCCACCGGCGATGACATTCGGACCGCATCTGCTGCCTGGGCGGGCAGGAGGGCCAACGCAAAGATCACCGCACCCAACACGCGGGCGGGAATCACTGGGAAACGTGCGACAAACATGACAACTCGGATGGCACGACAAAGGGCCGCAAAGCAAGGGAATCAGAGCCTTGGGCGATGCTTTGGCCCGTTGACAACCTGTAAGTGCCACACTAATGCTCCGCCCCTCGAAAAACGCCGCCAAAACTGTACGCCGCAGGACCCTGAACGATGAAAATCCGCAACTCGCTGAAATCGCTGAAGGGCCGCGACAAGGACTGCCGCGTGATCCGCCGCAAGGGCCGCGTCTACGTCATCAACAAGAAGAACCCGCGCTTCAAGGCGCGTCAGGGCTAAGCACCCGGCCTAGCGCCAGCGCCTGCGACCCTTAATACTGCCGGCATGCAGATGCCGGACCTCGACCCAAGCATCCTTGCCCGCCGCACCGAACTGATCGCCGGATTGCGCGTGATCGTGCCCGACGGCGTCGTTGCCGATGACGATGCACTCGTCGCCTACGATTGCGATGCGCTGACTGCCTACCGGCAAAAGCCGCTGGGGGTGGTCTTGCCCAAGACCGCCGACGAAGTGAGCGCCGTCCTCGCGTTCTGTTCCACGAACAAACTGAAACTCGTCCCACGCGGCGCCGGCACGTCGCTCTCCGGCGGCGCGCTGCCCTTGGGCGATGGCATCCTGCTCGGCCTGTCGCGCATGAACCGCATCCTTGAGATCGACCTCGAAAACCGCTGCGCGGTGATCGAGCCCGGTGTGACCAACCTCGCGATCACGCGCGCCGTCGAAGCGGACGGTTTCTATTACGCGCCCGATCCCTCCAGCCAAATCGCCTGCACGATCGGCGGCAACGTAGCCGAGAACTCGGGCGGCATTCACTGCCTGAAATACGGCCTCACGACGAACAACCTCATGGGCGTCGAATTCGCGCTGATCGACGGTACGCGTGTGCGCTTCGGCGGCAAGGCACTCGATGCGCCCGGCCTCGACCTCCTAGGGCTCATCACCGGCAGCGAAGGTCTCCTGGGCGTCGTCACCGAAGTGACGGTGCGCCTCCGCCACAAGCCGCCCAGTGCGAAAGCGTTGCTGATCGCTTTCCAGACCATCGAAGCCGCGGGCCAATGCGTCGCCGACGTCATCGCCGCAGGCATCATCCCCGCCGCCATGGAAATCATGGATCGCTTCGCGATGGACGCGATCGAAACCTATTGCGCGCCGGGCTATCCGCGCGCCGCCGCCGCAATCCTGATCGCCGAACTGGACGGCATGGATGTCGAAGTCCGCGCCACCGCCGCCGAAGTCGATGCGATCGCAAAGAAGAACGGCGCGCTGGAATCCAAGGCCAGCGCCTCGGACGCGGAGCGCGAACAAATCTGGACTGGCCGCAAGGCAGCCTTCGCCGCCGCAGGCCGCATCGCCCCCGACATGCTCTGCATGGACGGCACGATCCCTCGCCGCGCGCTGGCGCCCGTGCTGACGCGCATCGGCGAAATGTCGAAGGAGTACGGCTTGCCCGTCGCGAACGTCTTCCACGCTGGCGACGGCAACCTGCACCCGCTGATCATGTACGACGTGATGAAGCCGGGCGATCTGGAACGCGCAGAGCAATTCGGCGCCGACATCTTGAAACTCTGCGT
>JBKJZU010000102.1:0-8757 GCA_046715015.1 Micropepsaceae bacterium | reverse complement strand
GCTCCCAAGCTATGCGTTTCGGCGAAACGATAACGCTGGGAGAAGCACGCGTAACGCTGAGACCTGCCGGCCATATTATCGGCTCGGCTCAAGTTGTGATCGAAGCGAACGGCAGGCGCGTCGTGGTCTCCGGCGACTACAAACGTGCCCGCGATCCGACCTGCCCACCGTTCGAGCCTGTGCCGTGCGACGTCTTCATCACGGAAGCAACATTCGGCTTGCCGCTGTTTCGCCATCCACCCGCGTCGAGCGAGGCGGCGAAGCTGCTCCATGCGCTGCGCCTCTTCCCCGATCGTCCGCACATCATCGGCGCTTACTCGCTCGGCAAGGCGCAGCGCCTGATCGCGCTCTTCCGTGAGGCCGGGTACGCCGCACCGGTCTATGTCGATGCCGCGACGGAAAAGCTCTGCGCGGTGTACGCGGCGCACGGCGTACCGCTGGGCGACATTCGCCCGCTCGCTACCGCACCCGCTACTGAACTCAACGGTGCGATCGTCGTTGGTCGGGCCGATCTTCCCGAGGGCACGAACGATCCGGTCACCGCCTACGCCAGCGGCTGGATGCGCACGCGCAAGCGCGCGATCGCGGCGAACGTCGATCTGCCGCTCATCGTCTCCGATCACGCCGACTGGCACGAACTCACTCAGACGATCGAAGAAATCGCGCCAGGCGAACTCTGGATCACACACGGCGAGGAAGCGGCGTTGCTGCATTGGGCGAAGACGAAGGGCATTCGCGCACGTCCGCTTTCGATCGCGGGCTACGGCGACGAGGAAGGCCCGGAAGAGGTTGAGCCCACGTGAACCTCCTCGCAACTCTTATCGCCCGCCTCGAAACGCTGAACGACGGCGCCATGAAGGAGGCATTCGTCGACGACTATCTGTGCGCGACGTCGGAACCCGATCGCACGCTCGCCCGCGACCTACTCGAAGGCAGATTAAAGCCGCGCGCGGTCAAACTGGCGCTCGTCCGGGGCCTCGCCGAAGCGCGCATCGATCCCACGCTGTTTGGCCTCGCACAGGCCTACAGCGGCGATCTCGCGGAGACGATCGCACTGACATGGAACCCGCAGCGGCGCGCGAACCGCGATCCATCCTTGAGCGAGATCGTAGAGGCCCTCGCCACTCTTGGCCGCAGCGAACTTCCAAAACGGATCGAGGCCTGGCTCGACGCCTGCGACGAAGGCGGCCGCTATTCGCTGATCAAATTCATCACCGGCACCTTGCGCATCGACCAAACGCGAGACACGGACACGGCAACCGAAACGACCGCACAAAACGAACTCTTCCGTACCGCCAAGAAGGACACCGCCGGCACGATCGCCGCAATCCTTCTCTATGCGGAGCGTACAAACGCCCGCGCCCGCACGTCCCCTTTGCGCTGCACATTCGGCGTCTGGCATGGCGAGGCGCTGGCCCCCATCGGCCGTTGCGAAGTCTCCGCCGCGGAATGCGAGCCCATCGAACGCTTCATCGCGGACAACACCATCGCCCGCTTCGGCCCTGTGCGCGAGGTGCGCCACGATCGCGAAGTCGCCCTCGTTGCCGAGCTTGCGTTCATGGCAATCGCCGAAACACCGCGCCGTAAGGCGGGATTGTCGCTGCGTACGCCGCGTCTCCTGCGTGTGATCGACGGCGGCTCGCCGTCGGATGCGGCCACCGTCGCAATGCTGGAAGCGAAACTTCATCCAACGTAGTGTCGATCCATGCCTCTGATCCGCATCTACATCGCCCAATCGCTCGACGGCTACATCGCGCGCCCCGACGGCGGCATCGATTGGTTGCGGCCCTTCGACGACGTCGACTACGGCTATGTGGCGTTTACGCGCGAGATCGGCACCGTCCTCATGGGCCGCGCGAGCTACGAAATGGCGCGCAGCTTCGGCGAGTGGCCCTACCCCGATATGCGCAGCCTGGTCATCACCTCGCGCCCGCTCGACGACGATGCCCCGCCGACGGTCGCCCGCGTAGGCGCCGACATTCCGCGCCTCGTCACCGCGCTCCGCGCTGCGGGCGGCAAAGACACCTGGATCATGGGTGGCGCGCAAACGATCAAGGCCTTCTTGGGTGCGGGCGCCGTGGACCGCATCGACCTCTTTACCGTGCCGGTCCTGCTGGGCGGTGGCCTTCGTCTTTTCGCCGACGGACGCCCTGAAACCGGGCTGAAACTCGTCAGTACGCAAACCTACGACAAAGGTCTGGCGCGCCAATCCTACGTCCGTGCATAGTTGCGCCACCTCGATGGTGGAGGACAAAATCATGCGGTGGGTAGCCCTTTCATTGCTTGCGGCCGTAGTGGCGGCGAGCGCTTACGCGTGGTCCGGCAGCACACGCGACTTTCTGTATCGCTGCGAGCAAGACGAAGCTTGGTGCGCGCGCGAAATCTCGGACGCGCGCCGCGCCGTCGAACGCGGCGTCGAGGCCCGCAAGAAGGTCTGCTTCCCACCCGGCCTGTCGGACGAAGGGCTCGTCTTCGAAGTGACGTACTGGATCGGCGAGCAGATCCCCTCGATGGATCACCGCCCCCACGCCGAGAGCATTGCCGCCGCGCTCGTCGCGGTCTACGCATGCGACCGGCCAAAGGGACTAGAGGAAGTTGAACCATGACGATGTTTCGCGCCGGCTTGATGAAGGGCAAACGCATTCTCGTGACCGGCGGCGGTACGGGCCTCGGTAAGGAGATGGCCGACGAATTCGCAAAGCTCGGCGCGGAACTCTACATCTGCGGCCGCAGAGGCTCAGTGCTCCAGGAGACTGCGGACGAGCTCTCGAAGAAGCACGACACGCGCGTGACCGCACTCGAGTGCGACATCCGCGTTCCGGACGCGGTCGAAGACATGATGACGCGCGCGTTCAACGAAGGCCCGCTCGACGGGCTCGTCAACAACGCCGCCGGCAACTTCATCTCCCGCACGAAGGACCTTTCGCCGAACGGCTTCAACGCGATCGCGAACATCGTCTTTCACGGCACGTTCTATGTGACGCTGGCGGCCGGCAAGCGCTGGATCGAGGCGAAGAAGAAGGCAAACGTGATCTCGATCCTGACGACCTGGGTCTGGAACGGCGGTCCGTTCACCGTGCCCTCCGCTATGTCGAAAGCGGGCATCAACATCATGACGAAGTCGTTGGCCGTCGAATGGGCGCCGCACGGCATCCGCCTGAATGCGATCGCGCCGGGTCCGTTCCCGACCAAAGGCGCGTGGGAGCGCCTCAACCCGGGCTCCATGCGCTCCGGCACGATGGGCAGCGAAACGGACAGCAGCGCCGCCGGCAACCCGATGGGGCGCGTTGGTCAAATGGACGAACTCAGTAATCTCGCGACGTTCCTCATGGCCGACGGTTGCGACTATCTCACCGGCGAAACGATCGCGATCGACGGCGGCGGCTTCCTTGGCGGCGGCGGCAACTTCTCGCAACTCTCCAAACTCGGCGACAGCGAATGGGAAGCGATCCGCGACATGATCAAAGGCGCGAACGACAAAGACCGGGCGAAGCGCTCGGTATGATCCGCGTATGATCCGCCTGATCTTCGTCGTCGTTCTCGCATTGTCGGTGACGCCGGTGCTCGCACGCGAGATAGCCGTCACGTTCGACGACGCACCCACGAACGATACCGCGTACATGACCGGCGATGAGCGCACGAGCCGCCTCATCGCTGCCCTCAAGACAGCCGGAATCGAGCAAGCCGCGTTCTTCTGCGTTCCGCGCAGCAGGGACAAGGCGGAACTGGCGCGCCTGGCGGCCTACGCAGCGGCGGGCCACATCATCGCCAACCATTCGAACACGCACCCCAATTTGAGGGGCCTGACCGCCGAAGCCTATCTCGCGGACATCGCTGCGGCGGATGCGGCGCTCAAGGGCATGCAGAACTTCCGCCCGTGGTTTCGCTTCCCGTTCCTGTCGGAAGGCGACACGCGCGAAAAGCGCGACGCGGTGCGCGCAGGCCTGCGCGCTGTGAACTATGCCCAAGGCTATGTCACGATCGACAATTACGATTGGTACCTGAACGCGCTCGCGAACAACGCGAAGAAGGCAGGCCAATCGATCGACGAAACGGCATTGCGCGACCTGTATGTCGAGATGCTCATCGAAGCGATCGAGTTCTACGACGGTATTGCGGTCAAGGCGCTCGGCCGTTCGCCCCGCCACGTTCTGCTTCTGCACGAGAACGATTTGGCCGTGCTGTTCATCGCCGACCTAACCGCAGCGCTCCGCAAACGCGGTTGGGCGATCGTAACGCCTGAAGTCGCCTACGCCGACCCGATCGCGCAGATCGAACCCGACACCCTCTTCCTCGGCCAAGGCCGTATCGCCGCTATCGCGCATACCAAAGGTATGAAATCCATCGACCTCGTTCACGAAAACGAGGATGAGGGTCTGCTCGAGAACCTGTTCTCCAGGCGCGTGTTGAAAAACGTGCCGTAAAACCAGCGCTCCTGGCCCTTGTGGCAGGTCGCAGCAGCCCTCAGCGACAGCCACCTCATCACCTCGCGCCTTCTAGCGATTGTTGTCGCTGAAATCACGCCGGACGCGAGTGTCTGTCCGGCGGCCCCGCGCTACCAGAAGCGAGAGCCGTGGACGCATTTTTGAAACTCGGTGAGTTGTTTGGCCGCCTTGCGACGGCGGCAAGCCTCACGTCCGTTTGCACTTTGATGCAGCAATACGCGTCGGGCTTTGGTCTCACACGCGTATCGTTCTTCGATCTGCAGCGTGGCGCCGCGCGCACCACCGACGCAGTCCTATGCTCGAACATCCCTTCGCGCGTGTTGCGCCGCCTCGATCGCGCCGGAAACTTCTCGGCCCATCCATTGATCGTGCGCGCACGCGGAGCGCACGAGCCGTTCGAGTTTTCATTGCCCGCAAGCCTCGGCTTCGTCGGTAAAGATGCCCATCGCAAAGACGTGCAGCCGGTATCGAACGGCCTCGTCGTACCGCTGCGCGACGCGGTTTCGACCGTCGCCATGGCAACGATGATGGGCGCAAAGCCCGCGGTCGGCGCGCTCACCCGTGACAAGCTGAAACTCGCGGTTCACGCCGGCTGGCAGCGCGCGCAGGAACTAAACGCGGGCACGTCCACCGCCGGCATGACGTTGCTGACACGCCGCGAGCTCGAATGCCTCGCCTGGGTTGCGCGGGGCAAGACGGACCAAGAGATTGCAGATGTCGTGGGCGTCGCACCGCGCACGGTGCGCTTCCACATCGACAACGCGAAGACGAAACTGAAAGTCGGAAGCCGCGTACAAGCGATCGCCAGGCTGTTGCGCGAACGCCCCGACCTCGTGAAGGCGGGCTAGAACGTCACCACGGCCTTGCCGATCACGCGCCGCGAAGCCATCGCGCGGAACGCCTCGACCGCGTTGTCGAGCGACACGCTGACGCCGATATGCGGACGCACCTTGCCGTCGTGCGCGAGTTTCTCGATCGCGGCGACATTCTCGCGGCCGCGCTCCGGGAACTGACGTCCGTATTCCCCGGCCCGCACGCCGACAACGGAGAAACCTTTGATCAGCGGCATGTTCACGCTGACGGTGGGGATTCGTCCGCTCGTGAACCCGATGACGAGCAACCGCCCGTCGAACGCGATCGAGCGCACGCTCTCGTCGAACACGTCGCCCCCGACCGGATCGTAGATGACGTCCGCCCCACGATCGTTCGTGATCCGCTTCACCTCGTCGCGAAAGCCCCGGGTGTAGTCGATGACGTGATGCGCACCGCGCGCCTTCAAAACGTCGAGCTTCTCTTGCGAGGCCGCCGTCGCGATCACGGTTGCGCCAAGCAGCAGCCCCAAGTCCACGGCCGCCATCCCGACGCCGCCCGCCGCTCCATGCACAAGCAGTGTCTCGCCTCTCTGCAACGCTCCGCGCCGCACCAGCGCGACATAAGCCGTCAGCCACGCTGCCGGGTAGCTCGCCGCCTCCGCCCACGTCATCGCGGCAGCCTTCGGCCGCAACGTGTTCGCGAGTACATTCACTTCTTCCGCAATCATCCCAAAGCGCGAAGCGACGACCACTTCGTCGCCGACGCGAACCTCGTGCACACCCTCGCCCAGTGCGATCACTTCGCCGGCGCCCTCCATACCGGGGACGAACGGCAGCGGCGGCTTCAGCTGATACTTGCCCTGTGTCATCAAGACGTCGGGAAAATTGAGCGACGCGGCGCGCATCCTGACGCGTGCTTCACCTTCGGCCGGCGGCGGTAAATTCTGTTGCTCGATCTTCAGCGTCGAAAAATCTTCCGCGAGCGCGGGGCAAACGAGCGCGCGGCTCATCCGATCGTCCGCCGCAAATCCTCGATGATCTCGTGGAGCGCGACTTTCGCGCCGGGGATCGCGCCGCTCATCGCCGTGAATCCGTGTGCCAGATGGTCATAGCAACGATAGATGACAGGCACGCCGGCAATCTTCAACGCCTCGGCATAGTCGCGCCCCTGATCGACGAGCGGATCGTGCCCTGCCGTGTAGACGAACGCCGGTGGCAAGCCGCTCAAATCCGTGCAGCGCCCGGGCGAGCCCTTCAGATCGGGAATCTCACTCTCCGGATGCGCGAAGTAGAGCTTACGAAAGTAGTCCATAACCGGCGTCGTCAAAGGATAGGCCTGTCCGAACGAAACCATCGACGCCGTGTCCGACAACCAATCGACGGCGGGATAGATCAAAAGCTGCAGCACCGGCGGCTTCTCGTTCGCGCGCTTCATCTCTTGCGACACGACCGCCGACAGGTAGCCGCCCGCCGAATCCCCACCGATCGCGACGCGGTTCGGGTTGCCGCCCAACACTTTCGCGTTGTCCCGCACCCAGCGGAAAGCGGCCAGCGCGTCGTCCACCGCAGCCGGGAACCTGTGTTCGGGGGCCAGCCGGTAGTCCACCGAAACGACCATACACCCCGCGCGAAACGCAATCTCGGAGCAGAAGACGTGACACGTTTCGAGGTCGCCGATCACGCACCCGCCCATGTGGAAGTAAACGAGCGTCGGCACCAGCCGGTTCGGTAGCCGCGGCTGGTACGTCCGCGCGCGGATCGTGCGCCCGTCGGCAGGAATACCGATGTCCGCAACATCGATGTCGTGCGCAGGCTCGCCGTCGAGCATGGCAAGCCCCGCCGACGCGGCCTTTCGCGCATCGCCAGGCTGCATCGTCTCAAGCCCCGGCTGACGCTTTGCCATCGCCGCCAAGAACTGCAGCCGCGGATCGAGCGTCCGCCCCTCGATCGTGACGGGCTTGCCGCCGGACGCGGCGACGAGCCAGCTTCCAGGCAACCCCAACAAGCTGCGAACAAACAACTTCTGCATGCGTCGAAATTGCGGGCGCGAGCGCAAGTGTCAAGCCGTTTGGGTGACACGGAGAGCCGTGTTAACCTCTTGAACGACGCTATTGAAGGAATTGCCTCATGCCACAGGTCGACCTCGTCATTCGCAACGGCACGATCTTCGACGGCACGGGCGCGAAGAGTTTCGATGGCGACGTCGCCGTTAACGCGGGTCGCATCGTCGAAGTCGGCCGCGTGACCGGCGCCGGCCGCGAAGAGATCGACGCCAAGGGCAAGATCGTCACCCCGGGCTTCGTCGACATCCACACCCACTACGACGGCCAAGCGACCTGGGACGAACGCCTGACGCCGTCCTCTTGGCACGGTGTCACGACCGCAGTCATGGGCAATTGCGGCGTCGGCTTCGCACCCTGCCGCGCAGCCGACCACGACATGCTGATCCGCCTGATGGAAGGGGTCGAGGACATCCCGGGCGTCGTGCTGACCGAGGGCTTGAAGTGGAACTGGGAGACGTTTCCCGAGTTTCTGAACGCCCTCGAAGCGCGCCCGCACGACATCGATTTCGCGACCCAAGTCCCGCACGGCGCGCTGCGCGTCTATGTGATGGGCGAACGCGGCGCCGACCGCGAGCCTGCGACCGGGGAAGAAATCGCCGCCATGGGCCGCATCGCGCGCGGCGCGGTCGAGGCGGGTGCGTTGGGCTTCTCGACCTCGCGCACACTGAACCACCGCACAAGCGACGGCAAGCCGACACCCACGCTCACCGCCTCGGAAGACGAATTGCTCGGCATCGCGATGGGCCTGAAGGCCGCGAACCGCGGTGTGCTGCAGGTCGTTTCCGATTTCCTCGACCCCGCACAGGAACTCTCAATGCTCCGCCGCCTCGTGGCGGAGTCCGGCCGCCCGCTCTCGTTCTCGCTCGCGCAAAGCGACCGCGGACCGGACGCGTGGAAAATGCTGCTGCAATTCCTCGACCAATGCGCCGCCGACAAACTGCCGGTGAAGGCGCAAGTCTGCGGCCGCCCGGTGGGATTGCTGCTCGGCCTCTCGCTCACGTTGAACCCATTCTCCGCGCACGAAAGCTACAAGAAGATCGCGGACTTGGCCTTCGCCGAACGCCTGGCGGCCATGCGCACACCCGAGATGCGCTCACGCCTGCTCGCCGAAGAACCTGCGAGCGACAACCCATTCGTCAAAGCCGTCCTGCGCAACTTCGCGAAGATGTTCCCGCTCGCCGATCCGCCGGACTACGAACCGACGCCCGACATGAGCCTGGGCGCGCAAGCCGCACGCCAGAACAAGCGCCCCGAAGAACTCGCTTACGACTGGCTGCTCGCCGACGACGGCAAGGCGCTGATCTTGTTCCCGTTCCTGAACTACGCGAACGACAGTTTGGAACCTTCGTTGGCAATGATGCGCCACGCTGGTACGATCTTAGGGCTGGGTGACGGCGGCGCGCATGTCGGCATGATCTGCGACGGCAGCTTCCCGAC
>JBKJZU010000101.1:0-5689 GCA_046715015.1 Micropepsaceae bacterium | reverse complement strand
CTTCTCTGCCGGCGTCGAGCCGAAGACGATGAAGCTCGACTCGCTCGACCTGAATAGCGACCGATGAGCGGCGCGGACAAACCCGGCGACTCGAAGCGCGAGATCCTGACGCCGGGCGACACGCTGCAGGACCTCTCGGACGACCCCACCGATCGCGCGGAAGCACATGCCCGCGCCGCCCGCCGGATCCTCGATGAGCAAGAGCGCCAGCGTCGGGAAGATGAGAAAAAGCGCAAAGCCGAAGCCGAACGCGCACTAGGCTGGCACGGCCGCCTCTGGAGGCGCATTCGTGCCTTCGGCCAGAGCTTTGCCGGACCGCTGGCGGCCATCGGAGATTTCTTCACGCAACGCTTGCCGCGGACGTCCGCGCGTATCGCCTCTGCCGCAATGTTCCTGGAACGCCTGTTCCTGAGCTACGTCTGGCCGGTGATCGTTGCCGTGTCGACCAAGACCGATCCATCCGGCGCCCGCAAACTCACGCTAGTCGGGCGGCTCTTGATCGCGACCGTCGTCTTCCTCTGCGCCTGGCCGTTCTTCAAGATCTACTACGTGCTCGGCACGGCCCGCACGTTCCATGGCGTGCACATCACGTTCAAGCAAATCATCGACCGGGATCGTTACCTCGTCTTCGGCGACTACACCGATGACGAAGGCAACAAGGACAACATGGCGTTCAATGTGACCGACAGTTGGGTCTACTGGAACTGGACGCCCGATCTGACGTTTGCGCAAATTCCGATCGTTGGCAGTTGCGACTTCCGCACCTACGGCTGGTACGTACGCGTACCGCGTTTCGTGCCGTTCTTGGGCCGCACCTTGCTGGTGGAACCCGTGATCATCGACGCCAAGTGTTCGCCTTCCGATTTGCCCGGAGCGCCAGCGAGCGCAACCGGCGGCGCTTCCTGAACGCGCCCCGCCATCAACGCGAAGTACGGATTGATCGCCGGCCCTCGCCGCCAGGGCTGTCCTGCAATCACCTGCTGAATCTCAAAGTGCAGATGCGGCGAAGTTTTCTCCGCATTTCCGGTCGACCCGACATAACCGATCAACCGCCCCTGCTCGACCCTCATCCCGCGTGTCAGATCGGGCGCGTAGCCGTTCAAATGTGCATAGTAGAAAACGTACTTGCCCGACGCATCGAGTTGATAGACGGAAATACCGCCATTGCCCGCAAGGTGAAGGCCGATGATCGTTCCGGCCGCCGTCGCGCGCACCGTCGTGCCTTGCGGCGCGAAAATGTCGATGCCCATGTGCTTGCGTCCACCGGAGCGCGGCGCGCCGAACGAGTCGCGGAGCTTGTTGACCCCCACCCCTTCGACCGGCACCCAAAGCGGCCTCTGCGCCATCACGGCCGGCCACTCGACGGGCCGATCTTGGCGAGGCGCCAAAGCAAGCGAACTCGTCCCGATCAGCGACAACACTGCCGCTGTCGCCAGCGCGACCTTCGTTCTCGTAAACAGGAGCATGGCCGGAGTTTTCGCAACAGACTGGACCGCCGTCAACTCGCGCAACCGCGAGTTGGGCCACAACTTCATCTTTGATACGAGCGCCGCCGTGCAACCGTGGCCAGTCGAACCCCCGCGAATCTTCCTCCATTTCCGACCGTGCGCCCTTGACCACACTGCCGCGCCAAAGCAACGCTAGCCAAGCAAGATCGCCGTCCGATAGGTCATGATCGGTGAAGCGATTCGTGCGTAAGACGGGCCGGGGGGACGTCCTTAGGGTAACTTGCGAGACGACGCGGAGTGAAAGTACGCGCCAATGGCCAAGAAGCCGGATAGATCGCCGCCGCCCTACCGTACCGCCATCCTCGTGCTGGGTATGCAGAGAAGCGGCACGTCGGCGCTTGCGCGCATCGTGAACTTCCTCGGCGCCGCAATGCCGCGCCACCTTGTGCCGGCGAACGATTGGAACCCGCGCGGCTATTGGGAGTCCGCGCCGCTGGCCGCCCTGCACGACGAGATGCTGGGCGACCTCGGCTCCTCTTGGGACGATTGGCGAGCGCCGCCCGCCCGCTGGAAGGAAAGCGAAATCGCCGCCCGCTTCGCGACCAAAATCCGCATGGCGGTCGATGAAGAGTTCGGCAACGCCCAACTCTTCGTCCTCAAAGACCCACGAATGTGCCGGACGCTGCCCTATTGGATGTCCATCCTGGAAAAGTCGGGAATTCGTTCGGCGCCGTTACTGGTCGTGCGCAACCCGCTTGAAGTTGCGGAATCGCTGCGCGAACGCGACAGCATCCCGTTCGAGAAGGCCATGCTCCTGTGGCTCCGCCACAACCTCGACGTCGAGTTCGAAACCCGTCATTTGCCGCGCAATATCGTAACGCTCGACGCGTTGATGGAGGACTGGAAGCTGCTCGCAGTGCAGTCGGGCGCGCGTATGGGTGTGCAATGGCCCCGCCAACCGAATGACGCCGCCAGCGACGTGCGCGAATTCTTGGACATCGAACTGCACAACCACCGCGCAACGCTCGCCGAACTCGACGCCCACACCGAAGTGCCGCATTGGGTGAAAACGGCTTACCGCGCACTCACGCTGCTCTGCGACGAACCGAAAGCGGCCGAACCCAAACGCGAACTTGATCGCATGCGCGCCGCCTTCGCCGAAAGCTCACGGCTCTTTGGCGTGGTCGCTTTCGCGCAAACTGAAGCGGTGAAAGAAGCCGCAAAGAAAGTCGTCGAAGCGAACGCGCGCGGGGCCAAAGCCGCCGC
The DNA here is from genome assembly GCA_046715015.1 of Micropepsaceae bacterium. GTDB lineage: Bacteria > Pseudomonadota > Alphaproteobacteria > Micropepsales > Micropepsaceae > SZUA-430. Next base: position 2,975 of record JBKJZU010000101.1, on the reverse strand, counting down.
GCTGAAAGCCGACCTCGCCAAGGCACGCGAGGAGAAAGCCGAGGCGACGAAACGCTTGAAGGCGATGGAAGCCGATCTAAACACCGCCCGCGCCCGCTGTGCCGAGTTCGAGAAGTTGGGCATGGATCTGGAAACGGCACTCGGCCACGTGAAGGGTGAGGCGAAGGATGCCTCAAACGCGGCCGACGAACATCAACGCCGTTCCGAGATGTCGGTGCAAAAAGTCACGGCATTGATGACCGAGATCGCCGACCTCGAGAAGAAACGCATTCAAGCGCAAGACACCGTCAAGAAGGCCGTTGCCGACGCAAAGGAACTCCAATCGCTCGCCAAACACTTGAGCGAACGCACCGACGCGATCGAAGGGCAGTTGAAATCTCAGATCAAGAAAAGCGACAAAGCCCACGCCGAGATGGAGGAAGCGCGCGGTCGCGCGGTCACCGCGCTCGCGAACGCGATGGACTTGAGCAAGCAACTCGCCGCCGCCAAGGAACAAATCCACACGCACGAAACCCGCGCAATCAAAGCGCAGGCCGAAGCGCGCCAGCATCAAGAAGCACTCGCCGCTGCACGCGACCGCATCGCAGAACTCGAAGCAAACGAGCGCGATATCCTCACCGAAGCAGCAGAATTGCGCGCCGATCTCGCGGACTCCTGGAACCAGGCCGGCACCGCGCCACAAGCGTCTGGCCAAGCAAAGCACAGCGCGCTAGGCACCGGTGACCTGGAGTCCCGCGCCAGGCGTGTCGAGGAAGATCTCCGCTTTGAGCGGATGCACGTCCAACACCTTGAGCGCCGGCTGACCAGCTGGAGCGGCATCGCGAGCGCGGCACTACGCAAGATCACGCGCCTCGGTCGAAAACCACCACCGCCAAAGCGCAAACCGGTCAAGCGGCTCGCAGGACCCGTCCCGGCGCGCGGCTAACGCCACGCAATTTAGCAAAAATCTTCTAGGAATTTCGCGTTTGTCGGCAGCCGAACCTCGCGCTGGCACGCTTACATATGCCACCGAGTTGGGTTTGGTCGCGGAAATTTACGCATCTCGTTCCACATCCACGATTGGATGCATTGGATAAACCCGCCGCTCATCCAACTCACGCGATGCACAAGAACATTTTCGCCGCGCGGAGCCGTCGCTACAAATTACCCAAATTGCATCCGCCTGCCTTCAGGCTCCCTTGATGTGATGGCGTCACAGTCGCTGCAATCTACCAAGGGCTGAAAGGAGGCCCACCATGTCTGACACGAACATCATCTCGTTCTACTGGCACATTCTGGTCAACCAGGTCGCGAAGCTAGGATTGCCCGTAGACAAGCACCTGGCCGCTTTCGCCCTAATCGCACTGTGCGTGTACGCCTTCGGTTACGTCTCGAAGAAGATCGCCGGCCACGACTAGGCGACTGGCGCCGCCTCATGCCGGCCCGTGACCGCGATCAACTTATCGACGCGGCGCTGAACCGAAGGATGTGTCGAGAACAAGTCCGCAACGGTGTTGCGCTTGTTCTCGATGCACATCTCCATGATTCCGGACGGCACCGACGGCATCTCGGACTTGCCCTCGATCTTGCGCAAGGCGCTGATCATGGCATCCGGGTTCTTGGTTAGCTCGACCGAACCCGCATCGGCGAGATACTCGCGCGAGCGCGAGAGCGCAAAGCGGATCACCAGCGACAAGAACCACGCGATCGCGATGATCACGACGGCGATCAGGATGGCGATGGCCCCACCGCCCTTGCCCTTGCCGCCGCCTGACGAAGATCCACCGCTCGATCGCCACGTTGTCGAGCGGATTCCGCGCGCCCCGTTGTCGAACAACCCGCGAAACACTATCTCGCCCACGAACGTGATCACGCCGGCGATGATGACGGCGACGACCATCAGCTTCACGTCGCCATTGCGGATATGCGTGAGCTCGTGCCCAAGCACGGCCTCTAGCTCCTGATCGTCGAGCGCATCCATGAGGCCGCGCGTCACCGCGATCCTGTACTGCTTGTCGTTCATGCCCGACGCATAGGCGTTCATCACGTCGCTCTCGACGATCTGCAGTTTCGGCATCGTGATGCCGCGCGAGATGCATAGGTTTTCGAGCAGATTGTAGAGCCGCGGCTCCTGCTCCCGCGTCACATCTTTCGCCCCGGTCGACCGGTCGATCATTCCCTGATGAAACCGAAAGCCGACAAACACCCAAAGCGCGGTCGCCAGCGTCGCAAATGGAGCCAACCAAATGAACTGCGAAAGCGTCTCGTCGAGGATATAGCCGAGCGATTCGTCGCCGATCATAAAACCGTTGAACGCGAGCGTGAACGCAAACACCAACAAGTACACAAGCACGAACAGCCCGGCGATCAGGATCGCCGAGCGGTACCGGTTCGTTTGGATGTGCGAATATAGTCCGTACGCTTCGCTCATCGCGTGGCGCTAAGGCCTCTGCCTAGAACTTGACTTGCGGTGCGACGTCCAGCGTTTTGCGCTGATCGTCGCCCACATCGAAGAACTCGCGCTGGCCAAACCCAAGCGCGCCCGCGAACAACACGGCCGGGAACTGCTGAATTCCCGCGTTGAATTCCGAGACAGCATTGTTGAAGAAGCGCCGCGCTGCAGAGAGCTTGTTCTCCACGTCGCTCAAGTCGCGCTGCAACTGTTGGAAGTTCGCGCTCGCTTTGAGGTCCGGATAGGCCTCCGACAACGCAAACAACTGGCGAAGCGCACCTGAAAGCATGTTTTCGGCTTGCCCCTGTGCGGCAGGCCCATGCGCCGCAACGGCGGCATTGCGCGCCTGCACGACGGCGTCCAAAGTCGTCTTTTCGTGTGCGGCGTATCCCTTAACGGTCTCCACCAAGTTCGGGATCAAATCGTGCCGCTGTTTCAACTGCACGTCGATGTCGGCGAATGCCTGGTTGGCGCGCTGCCGCATCGCCACAAGGCCGTTGTAGATCGAGATAACCCAGACCACGAGGAGCGCAATCACCCCCAA
>JBKJZU010000100.1:0-4326 GCA_046715015.1 Micropepsaceae bacterium | reverse complement strand
GAGAAGTACTTCACGAAGGTGCAATCCGGCTCTCCCATGAAGGTCGAACCTGCGCGCTACGGCGGCGGCGAGTTCCGCGCGGAAGACGATTTGGAGCAAGCGCACCTGACGCTCGCGTTCCCCGGCTTCAAAGCCGACGACGACGATATCTTCGCCGTCCAAGTTTATTCGACGGTGTTGGGCGGCGGCATGTCCTCGCGCCTGTTCCAAGAGGCTCGCGAAAAGCGCGGCCTCTGCTACGCCGTCCATACGTTCGGCTCCAGCTATCGCGAGACGGGCCTCATTGGCATCTATGCCGGCACCAGTGCGACGGATGCCGCCGAACTTGTCGACGTCATCGCGGGCGAGATGAAATCGCTGGCGACCGCCGCCGGCGAGGACGAAGTCGCGCGCGCCCGTGCGCAGATCAAGTCCGGCCTTTTGATGGGCCTTGAGCAGGCCTCGTCGCGTTGCGAACAAATCGCGGCACACATGTTCACGTACGGCCGCATTCTCAGCACACGCGAGTTGATCGATAAGATCGAGGGGATCGACACCAAAGCCGTGACGCGTATCGCCGGCAATATTCTGAGCCAAGCACGCCTCTCGCTCGCGGCATTGGGACCAATGGGAACACTCGGCTCCTACGACCGCATCGTGCAACGCTTCGCTTAACGACACGATGTCGATCCGCTCGAGGCTTGGCCGCGTAAAAGCAGCGGCGTTCATCGAAGGTAGGCTCGTGCGCTTGCGCGCGCCGATCGCGGCTGACTACCTCGAATGGTCGAAGCTGCGCGGCGAAAGCCGCGAGTTCTTGACCCCATGGGAACCAAGCTGGGCCCCCGACGAACTGACCCGCGCCGCGTTTCGTCGCCGCCTGCGCCGCTACGTCCAGGCCGAGCGCGACGGCACCGGACTCATGTACTTCGTCTACGACCGCAAGGCGGGCGAGCTGACCGGCGGTTGCCAAATCTCGAACATCCGCCAAGGTGTCGCGCAATCCGCGGCATCGCTCGGCTATTGGATGGGTCAAAAGCACGCGGGTCGCGGCTTGATGACGGACGCGGTCGTGACGCTGGTGCGCCACGCCTTCGACCGCTTGGGTTTCCACCGCATCGAAGCGGCGTGTCTGCCCTCGAACGTCGCCTCGCGCCGCGTGCTGACCAAAGCCGGATTCTCGGCCGAAGGCACGGCGCGAAAATATCTCAGGATCAATGGCGAATGGCAGGACCATCTGCTATTTGCGGTCGTCGCCGGCGACCCCATGCCCGCACCGAAGAACTGAACACCGCTCGATGAACAAACTCCCAAAACTCTCGCAACAGGCGCGCGTCGCGATCGGCGCCGGCGTTGTGTGCCTGCTTCTCACAATTTGGATTTTCATGCCCGGCGGGTTTCTCGACACGCTGACGAGACCTGCCGAAGAACCGTCGAACCTACTCATCAACGAACAGGAGGCCGCATTGGCTGCAGATTTGAGTCCAGAAAAGAACGCGGACTACTTGGCCACGAACGCTGAGAAGGCGGGGGTCAAAGTGACCGGAACGGGCTTGCAATACCGCGAACTCGCGACGGGCGCCGGCAAACAACCAGGCCCGACCAGCACGGTGACCGTCCACTACAAGGGCACCTTCATCAACGGCAAGGAGTTCGACTCGTCCTACGGCCGCGGCGAGCCAATCAGCTTCCCGCTGAACGGCGTCATCGCGGGCTGGACCGAGGGTCTTCAGTTGATGCGCGAAGGCGGCAAGGCCGAACTCGTAATCCCGCAGGACTTGGCCTACGGGCGCGGCCGCCCGGGCATCCCGCCATACCAGACCCTGGTCTTCCAGATCGAGCTGCTCAAAGTCCAATAATCGCGCCCGCACCAGGCGAAAACGAGAGGCGCCGCGCAAGCGGCGCCTTAACGTTTGTGAGCATCAATCGTTAATGCGAAACGCCAGTTGCGGGTTTGAGCGCCAATAACGATAGTCGCTGGCCAAGTCCCCCGTTGTAGCCAGTGCGTTGCCCCCGAATGCATGCAAGCGCAAGCCGGTATCATCGCTTGGCGAGGGCGGCAGTTTTGCTGCTTCTCGCGCTGGCACCGGCATGCGTGTTTGCCGCAGCACCCGTGACGCTCGATCGCGACATCAACGACATCACGCATTGGCTGAAGGAAAAGGTTGGCGCGAGCGCGAACGAGCGCACGATCGACCTGGCGAACCCGAAGAACGAGCGGATCCATCGCATCATCACACTGGACACCGGATCGGCCGGTATCTTCCGGTTTCTGGGGCAGGGTGCCACGGGCGCTATCACCGGCGTCGCGATCGAAGGCGGGGACGCAACCCTTGTCGACATCGGCGGCGCGAAGGCCGCCAGCATCTACCTGAACCCGCTCACCGCCACGACGGTGACCATCGCCGCGAAGGGCGATGTCGAGAGCGCCACATGGAACATGTGGAAGCCCGACGTGCTCGCCGCAAAAAAGCAATCCGAAACGCTGATCGTTGGCATCTTGGCGGGTGCCGCTGCCGTGATGGCGATCTGGCTCGCCAGCCTCGCGCTCTATCACGGCTCGTGGCAGCCGGGGTGGGCGGCGATTTCGTTGGGCGCGCTTGTCATACTGCTGCTGACCGGCTCGGTGGTCACCGTGTCGCCCGAATTCACCTTGGTCGCTGGCGCCGTGATGGTCGCGGCAGGTTTGCGCTTTCTCACGACCTATCTGGGTTACGACTACGATCGCCGTAGCAGCGCAGTCTTCTTCGACGGCGCCGCATTCGCCGTCATTGGTTTCGCGATCGCGACCGCGGCGGGCGTCACTTACGCGTTCCCGATCCTGCGCGTGCTTGCGGTCGCAGCCTCTGCCGGCGCGATCGTATTTGCGCTCTCGCTTGCCTTTGCGTCACCGCGCGCCAAAGCGCTGATCCCCGGCATCGTCTTGGGGCTGATCGCGTTCATGGCACCGGGCTTCGTTCCACCGGAAGTGACGCAACAGTTCGCCAATCTGCCGCTCGTGAGCGATGCGCTGCTGACGGCCGGCATGCTGGCACTCGCCTTCACCGGATCGATCCCGCAAGACCACGCCAAGGAAGATCGCGAAGCCGAGCAAGTCACGGCCGAACAGCGCAAAACGCGTGAGGTCGAGTATCGCTACGCCTTGGGCCTCGCCGCCGCGCATCAAGGCCTTTGGGATTGGAACTTCGAAACCGACAAGTTGTTTGTGTCGCCCTCGGTGGAAGCGTTGCTCGGTCTGGAGGCCGGCACGTTCGGCGAATCCGAACGGAAATGGGCAAGCTTCATCGCTCAGGAAGATGTGCAGCTCTACGCGGATTCGATCAACGCCCATCGCCGCCAAGGCAACTCGTCGTTCACGCTCGAGATGCGCATGCGCCACGCCAAGGGCGGCTTCCGTTGGATCAAACTGCGCGCGAGCTGCATGGCGAATGCACAGGGCAAAGCAATCCGCTGCATAGGCGTCGCCAGCGATGTGACGAGCCGCAAGGCGCAAGAATCGCAGCGCCAAACCGACGAGACCGGCGATCCCGTCACCGGCCTCATGCTGCGCAACGCATTCCTCGCGCGCCTCGACACAATCCTAACCGCAATGCGCAACGGCCAATCTCGCCGCCAAGGCGCGGTTCTCGCTGTCGACGTCGATCGTCTGCGCATCATCACCGATAGCATGGGTCATCAAGCGGGCGATCGCTTCTTGACGCAAGTCGCGCGCCGTCTCGACCACGCAGCCGGCCCCGACGACGCGGTCGCAAGACTGGGCAGCGACGAATTCGCGGTCCTGGCTTTAGGCTCCCCTGGTGACGAAGACGGCGCGCAGGTGGCTCAACGCATCCGCGATGCGCTCAGCCAACCTGTCGCGATCAACGACCGCGAAATCTATCCCGCCGCGACCATCGGTCTCGCGGTGATCGAACCCGGCCACCGTTACGCCGGCGACGTGCTGCGTGAAGCGGAGGTGGCCATGTATCATGCGAAACGCGCGGGCCGCGGTGGCTTCGAAATCTACCAGCCGCAGATGAAACCGCGCTCCGCCGACCGGCTGATCATGGACACCGACCTGCGCACAGCGCTCAACCGCCAAGAGATCGAGCTGCACTATCAACCGATCATCCGCCTGCAAGACGGCTCGATCGCGGGCTTCGAGGCGCTGATGCGCTGGCGCCACCCGTCGCGCGGACTGCTGTCGCCGATAGAGTTCATTTCGGTCGCGGAAGAAACCGGCCTCATCGTGCCGCTCGGCCGCTATGCGGTTGAACGCGCGACGGCGGAGCTGAAGCGCTGGCAAACGTACTTCCCGATGGACGAACCGCTGTTCTGCAGCGTCAACGTCTCGGCGCGTCAGCTGTTTCG
>JBKJZU010000099.1:0-4261 GCA_046715015.1 Micropepsaceae bacterium | reverse complement strand
ATGACGAACCGTCCGGCCGAGCCGCCACCGCTCTTCGGGTCGCGGACGTTGTCGACCACGCGCAGATCGGTCGTCATCGTTTTGCGTGCCGCCTCGCACATGAGGTATCCGCGCTTGCGGCTCTCGAAGAACTTCACATGCGGGTTGTCCGGCAGCATCGCCGCGAACTGTTCGTAAGGAATGCCTGCCGACGTGATCGAACTCGCCACCAACTCCGTCCCCACCGAAGCGGACGCGGGATTGCGGAAATCCTCTTTGAGGTCGTTGACCCAAAACGAATGGATGTCGCCGGTGACGAAGATGGGATTGGGCATCTTCGAACGGGTTAGCGCTCCGATCACGCGCTCCCGCGCGCTGGGGAATCCGTTCCAATCGTCGGTCCACCAGCCCTCTTCGCCTTTCGGCGTCTTCTGGCGAAGCCGCGAAAACATCTCGCCGTTGCCAATGACGTTCCAAGTCGCTTTCGAGCGCGCGAAGCCGCCGGTCAGCCAACGTTCCTGATCGGCACCCAGCATCGAGCGTTCGTTTTCGAACAACTCGTCGCATTCCTTCGAGACGACTTGCCCGCCGCCGTCTTCCTTGGAGCGGCACGCGGCCGGCGACCGGTATTGCCGGTTGTCGATCATTGCGACGCTGAGAAGATCGCCGAACATCGAACGTTGATAGAGCCGCATCTCGTCCGCGCGCGGCACCGCGATCCGGCGCAAGGGCATGTGCTCGTAATACGCCTGATAGGCGGCCGCGCGGCGCTTCACAAATTCCGCGGGCTCCTGCCAATCTTCCGATTCCAGCGCCTGATAGTCGTTGTCGACCTCGTGGTCGTCCCATGTGACCAACCACGGACAGTGCGCGTGCGCGCGCTGCAGCGAAGCGTCGGTCTTATAGAGCGCGTGACGGTTGCGGTATTCCTCCAGCGTCAGCGGTTCCGGTCCGTCGTGCCGGCGCACTGGATCGCCCCACGACGATTCATAGATGTAGTCGCCGAGATGAAGGATGAGCTGCGGCGCATCCTTGATCATGTGATCATAGGCGGTGAAATAGCCCTGCTCGAAGTGCTGGCAGGACGCGACCGCGAACCGAAAGCGGTCGAGTGGGGCACCGAGCTCCGGCGCCGTCCACGCTTGGCCGATCGGGCTTGCATCCGATCCGGCGATCCGGAAGCGATACCAATAGGGTCGCCCCGGCGGCAGGCCGCGAACTTCCGCATGGACCGTATGTGCAAGTTCGCGTGTCGCTGGCTTTTGGCCGCGCTGCACGATGTTGCGCATACGCGCATCGCTTGCGACTTCCCAAATCACCGGAACGATATCGCTCGATACCGACATTGGATCGAACGGATCGGGCGCAAGCCGTGTCCAGATGACGAAGCCGTCGCCCACCGGATCGCCCGATGCGACGCCAAGAGAAAACGGATAGCTGACGAACTTCGGCCGCGCGGCTGCGAATCCTTGGCTCGCGCGCGCCACCGCGCCTGCGATCGAGAGCGCGGCGAGCGCACCCGCACGCCGTAACAAGTCGCGTCGGTTCGAACGAATTGCGGTTGTCATGGCAAGCCTCGCGTCTTTTTGCGGATCGCAAATTACGCGCAGCGACCGGCAACGCAAGGCGCGTGAACTTGAATCAAAACTGTCAGGGAACGTTCACAGAGCAACTCGCCCAAACGGCGTGAAGCCATCTTGCAACACGAAGCGGTTCGCACCGCTTCCGTCACGCATGCGTCACGCAACAGTCGCGGAAGTTAAATCTCCGTCGCGCTTTGTCTTCCGCGGGGGCCGGACGTTCGTCCGGTTGTTTTTTCTAATCAAATCGCGGGGGCGATATGCGTTTCTCTAAGAGTTTGTTGGGGTACTCCGTCTCGAGCTTGGCGCTTCTGGCGCTGACGGCGCCGGCTTTTGCCCAGTCGACCGGCACGCAAGAGGTCGAAGAGCAAGTCGAGAAGGTGACGGTCACAGGCCAGCGCCAGGGCATCAACGGCCAGATCGTCAAGGAGCAACGCCCGAAAACACGTTCGACGATCACGCAGGACTACGTCGAGACCCAGCCGTCGGGACAAACGGTCTTCCAAAGCCTGAATTTAGTGCCGGGTCTCAACTTCACGAACTCGGACCCTTATGGGTCAAGCGGCGGCAACGTCCGCCTGCGCGGCTTCGACGGCAACCGCATCTCGCTGACGCAAGACGGCATCCCGCTGAACGACACCGGCAACTATGCGATTTTCACGAACCAGCAGATCGATCCCGAGTACATTCAGCGTGCGACCGTCAATACGGGCACGACGGACGTTGACAGCCCGACCGCTTCTGCCACCGGCGGCACGATCAACGTAGTCACCCGCAAGCCGTACGAAGATACGACGCTGAGCGTCGGCGGCGCGGTGGGATCCTTCGACTACCGCCGCCTCATCGGCGTCATCGATAGCGGCGAACACAACGGCGTCAGCGCCTTTGGCGGCGTCTCGTTCCAGCAATACGACAAGTTCAAAGGCCCCGGCGAACTGCAGAAGTGGCAGGGCAACGGGCGCATCTATCAGGATATCGGCGAAGACAGCTTCGTGAGCGCAGTCGCCCACTACAACGAAAACCGGAACAACTTCTATCGCAACCTGACGCTTCCCCAAATCGCCACGTTTGGCGACGGTTTCGACAACTTCGCGACCTGCACGCGCCCGGTCTTTGGCGCCGGCGCGCAAAGCGACGGCGCGGGTGCCGACACGAACAATCTGGCCAACCCGTCGAGCTGCACGAACTATTACAACCTGCGGATCAATCCATCGAACACGGGCAATATGAGGGTGCAGGGCAATTTCAAACTGACGGACAACCTGCGCTTTACGATTGACCCTTCGTGGCAATACGTGAAGGCGAACGGCGGCGGCACCACGGTCGTCAACGAAAACGACGCGCGGCTCGCGGCCGGCGTCGACCTGAGCGGCGACGGCGACTTACTCGACAGCGTGCGCCTCTATACGCCGAACAACACGAACACGAGCCGCTACGGCGTGACCGCGTCGCTGATCTGGGAGTTCGACGACGCAAGCCGCCTGCGCCTAGCCTACACCGGCGATCACGGACGTCACCGTCAGACGGGCGCCTTCAGCCGCATCTTCGCAAACGGCGATCCGGTCGACATTTTCGGCGGACTCGACAAGCAGGGCGCGCGCGTGTTCGGCACCGACGGAAGCTTCCTGCGCGGCCGCGACCGCCTTTCGCACGCGATTTTGAATCAAGTCTCGGCCAGCTATACCGGCCGCTTCTTCGACGACAAGCTCTTGATCGACGTGGGCGTGCGCGCCCCGTTCTTCTCGCGCGATTTGAACCAGAACTGTTTCACGCAAGCCGGATCGAGCAACGTGCGCTGTACGACGGAGGCGTTTAGCGACCCCGACGGCGACGGCATCGGCCAGCTTGCCTCGCAAGGTGCGACGCGCTTCATCGCGCCGTTCCAGACGCAATTCGAGTATGACGCGCTGCTGCCGAACATCGGCGCCAGCTACGAACTGTTCGAGAACAACATCTTTTATGTGAGCTACGCCGAAGGTCTGTCGGCGCCGCGCACCGACAATCTGTACTTTGCCGCGATCGCCCGTACCGCGCTCGATGCACCAAACGCGGTTCCGGCCGACGCCAACGTGCTCGGCGACGAAATCGATACGGCCGTCTTCCCGGGCGTTCAGCCTGAAAAGACAAAGGCGTTCGACATCGGGTACCGCTATCAGGGCGACACCGTGACCGCCTCCGCCGCGCTTTGGTACAACGAGTTCGAGAACCGCATCGTAACCTCGTTCGACGCCGACGCCGGCGTCAACGTCGACCGCAACGTCGGCAAGGTCGAACTCCAGGGCGTCGACGCCGAGATCGGCTGGCGCGCGACGTCCGACCTGACGTTCTACGCTTCGGCCTCTTATATCGAGTCGGAGTTGCAGGACGACATCACGATCGGCCGCACCGCGGGTGGCGTGCTGTTGTTGTTGCCGACCGCGGGCAAGGCGTTGGTCGAAACGCCGGAGTGGACGTTCGCGGGCCGCATGCAATATGTGCTCGAGAACTTCGCATTCGGCTTCCAAGGCAAGCATGTGGGCGACCGCTTCTCGACCGACGTGAACGACCAGATTTCGCCGGCTTATGCGATCTTCGATGCCGACATTTCGGTCGATCTTGAACCGTGGGGTTTCGGTGAGACGCTGCTGCAGGCCAACGGCATCAATATCTTCGGCGAAGACTTTCTGGGCAACATCTCGTCGACGAACAACGCGCTCTTGATC
>JBKJZU010000098.1:0-3001 GCA_046715015.1 Micropepsaceae bacterium | reverse complement strand
TCCGGTGAGCCGATATCGAGCGTCATCGAGGCGCAGAAGAATTCGACCGGATAGTTCGCCTTAAGCCACGCCGTTTGATAGGCGACCTGCGCGTAGGCGGCGGCGTGAGCCTTATTGAACCCGTAGCCCGCGAACTTTTCCGCTTGGAGGAAGATCTGCTCCGCGATGTCGGCTGGGATATTCTTCTGTTTGGCTGCGCCTTCGATGAACCTGACGCGGTGGCCCGCCATCTGTTCTTTGATCTTCTTGCCCATCGCACGGCGCAGCTCGTCGGCTTGGCCCAGCGAGTAGCCCGCAAGCTCGCGCGCGATGAGCATCACGTCTTCCTGATACGTCATCACGCCGTGGGTGTCCGACAGGATCGGCTCCAACGCGGGGTGCAGGTAGAACGGCTTCTCCCGGCCATGTTTGCAGGCGATGTAGACCGGAATTTGATCCATCGGGCCTGGCCGGTAGAGCGCCACAAGCGCGATCAGGTCTTCGATACGGTCGGGCTTCATTTTACGCAACAGGTCGCGCATGCCGGTCGATTCCAACTGGAAGATGCCGGTCGACGCGCCTTTGCCGAGGGCTTCGAACGCCTTCTTGTCGTCGAAGGCGACTTCTTCGGCTTTCACTTTGATGCCGTGGCGATCCAGGATCATCTTCTCGGTTTCGGCGATGACGGTCAGCGTCTTCAGCCCCAAGAAGTCGAATTTGACGAGGCCCGCTTTTTCATCCTGCTCGTAGTCGAGCTGGGTGACCGGCATATCGGAGCTTGGGTCGCGGTAGAGCGGCACGAGTTCGTCGAGCGGGCGATCGCCGATGACGACGCCCGCGGCGTGGGTGGAGGCGTGGCGATAGAGGCCTTCGAGCTGGCCGGCGATTTGGAACAGCCTTGCGACGGAGTCTTCGTCATTCTCCATTTGCTGGAGACGCGGTTCTTGTTGGATCGCTTGGCGCAGCGTGACCGATTGACCGGGTTGGATCTTGATCATCTTCGCGATGCGATCGACCTGACCTTGCGGCATTTGCAGAACGCGACCAACGTCGCGGATTGCGGCGCGCGCTTGCAGCGTTCCCAAGGTGATGATCTGCGCTACGCGGTCTTGACCGTATTTGTCCTGCACGTAGCGGATGACTTCGCCGCGCCGGTCTTGACAGAAGTCGATATCGAAGTCCGGCATCGAGATGCGTTCGGGATTAAGGAACCGTTCGAACACCAAGCCAAAGCGCAATGGGTCAAGCGCCGTGATCTGCAAGCTCCAGGCGACAACGGATGCCGCGCCGGAGCCGCGCACGCCGACGGGGATCCCCTGCCCGCGCGTCCATTTCATGAAGTCGGACACGATCAGGAAGTAGCCGGGGAACTTCATCCGGATGATGACGTCGAGTTCGAATTTTAGGCGATCCCAGTACGCTTGCTCCGGCGCGAACAGACCGCTTGCTGCCAGGCGTGCCTTCAGTCCCGCTTCGGCTTGCGAGCGCAGTTCGTCTTCCGGCGAGAGACCCGAGGCCGGGACGAAGGCGGGCAGGATCGGGTCACGCTTTTTCGGAATGAATGCACAGCGCTTGGCGATTTCGATCGTGTTCGCGATTGCCTCCGGCGAATCCGCGAACAGCGCCGTCATTTCTTCCGCCGACTTGAAGTAGTGCTGCCTGCTCTCCCGCCGACGATCGTCCTGGCTGACATAGGAGCCGTCGGCGATACACAACAACGCGTCGTGCGCCTCGAACAGGTCCTTCTTCCCGAAGAACGGTTCGTTCGTCGCAACCAGCGGCAGATCAAGCGCATAGGCGAACTGCACCAAGTGCGGTTCTGCGATGGCCTCCGCGGAGAGTCCGTGACGTTGCAGTTCCACGTAGAGCCTGCCCGGGAAAACGGCGGCGAGCCGTTCCATCCAGGCCTTCGCGGCATCCAGTTGCCCGTCAACGATGAGCTTGTTGATCAACCCCCTCGGCCCGCCCGTGAGCAGGATTAAGCCTTCGCAGTATTGCTCGAGCATCGTCCACGTGATGTGCGGCGGCTCACCCACGCCGACGTCGAGGTGCGCCTTGCTCGCAAGCTTCATCAGGTTCGCGTAGCCCACTTCCGACTGCACCAACACGGCGACGACTCCGTCGTGGCCTGTGCGGGCTTGGGCGCCGTTGCGCTTTGTGCCGTCGCCATCGACGTGCAGTGCGAGTTGGCAGCCTACGATCGGTTGGACACCGACCTTCGTGAGCGCTTCGGTGATGTCGTAGAGGCCAAAGAGGTTGTTCGTGTCCGTTACGGCGACGGCGGGCATGCGGTGCTTTTCACACAGCTTCGCGATCTCGCTCGGCTGCATTGCGCCTTCGAGCAAGGAGAAGGCGGAGTGAACCCGCAAGTGAACGAATTTCGCGTGACCGGACATGGAGTTCTCAGGATCGTTCTTGGTCTGCACTGTTCGCGCGGAGGCGCGGAGACGCGGAGGGGGATAGCCGGTTCACGATCCGATGCAAACCCTCCTTCATCGTCGGGGCGCCGAAATTCACAAGGAAACCGACTGGCAAGTTCAGCAGACGAAGGTATGTGAGAACTTGCTTGGGGTGGACTGGCAAGATTCGTTCCACAGACTTCAACTCAAGGACGACCGTTGATTCAACAAGGACATCCACCCGAAGCGCATCGGTGAAATGCATGCCGTCATACTCGAACGACACTGGCTTCTGGCGCTCGACCTTCAGTCCGCGCCGCTCGAGGTCGCGAACGAGAACGACCTCGTAAATCGACTCCAGCAAACCCGGACCCAGCGAAATGTGCAACTTGATGCAAGCATCCACGATGTTCCCAGTAATGTCGTCGAGAACCTTGTCTGCTTGCATTGGACACTCCGCGTCTCCGCGCCTCCGCGTGCAATTCCTACTTCACCCTTCAGGGTTTCAGTTTGCCGGCGTCGATCAGTTTGCCGTCGTGCAGCAACCACGTGCGGTCCATCTTGACGGCCATCTGCAGATTGTGGGTCGCGATCAAGGCAGAGACGCCGCGCGCGCGGCAGAT
>JBKJZU010000097.1:0-4945 GCA_046715015.1 Micropepsaceae bacterium | reverse complement strand
GTGTTCCAGGTCCATGACGAAGATTTTTCCGTCGCCGACTTGGCCGGATTTCGCTGTGTTCGTGATCGTTTGCACGACGCTGTCGGCGAGGTCACTCGTTACTGCGACTTCGATCTTGATCTTGGGTACGAAGCTGATCGCGTATTCGGCGCCGCGATAGATTTCGCGGTGGCCCTTTTGACGGCCGAAGCCTTTGACCTCGGTGACGGTGAGGCCCTGAACGCCGAGCTTCGTTAGCTCTTCGCGGACTTCGTCGAGCTTGAACGGCTTGATGATGGCCGTGATGAATTTCATGGAGTCCTCGCTTCGTTGGGCAATGTTGCACGGCAATGATCAGGGCTGCCGCTTCCGATTGCGTGCCTGAAGTAGCGGCAGTTTTTTCCGCGGATTGCCGTTAATTTGGGCAGATGTGCTGCGGCTCTTGGCGGGGTTCTGGCGGCACCATTTCGGGCCTATCCAATTGATCGACATGGCGAAGCAGCAAGACAAGTTCGACGTTGTGGTGGCTGGCGGGGGCATGGTTGGCCTCACCTTGGGACTGGCGCTGGCGCAGTCCGGGGTCGAGACGGCGGTCGTCGACGGACTCGATCCGGCCCTCGTGGTCGATGCGAAGTTCGACGGGCGGGTCAGCTCGTTTTCACCGGCGTCGCGGCGGATGCTGGAGGCGCTCGGACTTTGGGCACAGCTGAAAGCGCAAGCACAGCCGATCGGCGATATCATCGTCGGCGATGGGTCGGTGCAGGAGGGGGCGTCAGCGGCGCTGCTGCACTTCGATCACCGCGAGATGGGCGATGCGCCGCTCGCGCACATGATCGAGAACCGGCATTTCCGGATGGCGCTGCAGCGGGGGATCGAGGGGCTTTCCGCGCTCACGCTGATTGCGCCGGAGCGTGTGTCGGCGGCTGCGATCGAGCGCAATTTCGTCGACGTTCAACTTGGTTCCGGGCGGCGGCTTAAGGCGTCGCTCATTGCGGCGGCGGATGGGCGGGACTCGCCGCTGCGCGACGCGATGGGCATCAAGACCATCGGGTGGTCCTATCAGCAGACCGGGATCGTCGCCACGATCGGGCATGAGAAGCCGCACGGCGGGACCGCGTACGAGCTGTTCTTCGGGTCGGGGCCGTTTGCGATTTTGCCGATGACGGGCAACCGCTCGTCGATCGTGTGGACGGAGCGCGCTGAGCAGGCGCCGGCGTTCTTGGGCCTCGACGACGCGGCGTTCGTCGCCGAAGTGGCGCAGCGGTTCGGCGATCAGTGGGGCCCACTGTCGCTCGAAGGGCCGCGCTGGTCCTATCCGCTCGCCATGCATCTTGCGATGTCCTATGTCGCGCCCCGCTTTGCGCTTGCGGGCGATGCGGCGCACGGCGTGCATCCGATCGCGGGGCAGGGGCTCAATCTGGGCCTGCGCGATGCCGCAGCGCTTGCCGAAGTGATCGTCGAGGCGCGCTCGCTCGGTCTCGATATCGGCTCCGAGAGTGCGCTGGCGCCGTACCAGACCTGGCGGCGGTTCGACAACGCGCTGTTCACGGCATCGTTCGATGCGCTCAATCGGTTGTTCTCCAACGACATCGCGCCGCTGGCTGCGATGCGGCGGGTGGGGCTCGACATCGTCGACTCGATCGCGCCGCTCAAGCGCTTCTTCATGCAACAGGCGAGCGACGGGACCGGCGCGTTGCCGAAGCTGATGCGCGGCTAGCGTTGCGGCCCGCGGATCTTGTGGCCGAGGTTGCGGTCCAGGTCTTGATAGAAGTCTCTGGCTTGTGTGATGACGTGGCGCCAGCGGGCGGCCTCGGCCTCGGTGCGGGTGGCGTAGGTTTCACCGCTCCAGATCGCGGTGCCGTCCTTTTGCGGTTCGACGGGCGACGTCGCGTCGTTGATTTGGTCCACCGACTGGCGGAAGTGGGCGTTTGGGTTCATGCGGTCGACATAGACCTGCAGGTCGGCGTCGCGGCGGCGCTGGTCATGCGCTCTGACAGCGCGGACGACGCGGTCGCCCCAGATGCGCCAAGCGACCATGGCGATCAGGGCTGCGACGAAGATCCAAAGTTCACGCGGGATCACGCGACAGTCCCGCGGCTTTCAGGCGTTGCTCATATTCGAACCAGCGTTTAGTCTTGTCGCGGCCGAGTTGGTGCAGGTAGTCCCAGGTAAAGAGGCCGGTGTCGTGGCCGTCGTCGAAGACGAGTCGGACGGCGTAGCGGCCGATGGGTTCGATGCGGTCGATCGCGACGTTGCGCTTGCGGGCGACGGTCACCTTCGTTGCGGCGCCGTGACCTTGCACTTCGGCGGATGGGCTTTCGACGCGCAGGTACTCGGCGGGCAACGCGAATTTCGTGCCGTCTTCGAAGGTCACGGTCAGCGTGCGGTCGGCCTTTTTATAGTGCAGGTCGGTGACCCACGGCGCGTCGCTCATCTAAGCTCTTCGTCGCTCAGTTCGCGCGCTTCGTCGGCCAGCATGATCGGGATGCCGTTCTTGATCGGGTAGGCGAGGCGGGCGGCCTTCGAGATCAGCTCTTGTTTCGCGGCATCGTAGGTGAGCGCGGCCTTCGTCACCGGACAGACCAGGATTTCGAGCAGTTTCGGATCGACGCGGGCCTCGGTCTCGCTCATTGCAGCGTGCCTCCGTGACCGGTCGCGGCCATCTCGATCAGCGTGGTCAGAAGTTGCGCGCGCTCCGACAGCGTTCCGGCTTCGAGCAAGGCCTGCTTTTCGGCGGGGGCGAAGGGGCAGATCATCGAGAGCGAGTTGATCAGCGTTTCCGCAGGCGCGCGTTCGATCAGCGAGAGGTCGGCCTCGATGCGCTTTTGCTCCATGTAGCTTTTCAAGCAAACGCCGAGGCGCTTGCGGTCGATGCAGTTGTCGTCGTCGGCGTCTTTCAGGTCGTCCGCGTAAGGCGCAAAATCCGGTTCGACTTCGCGGTAGGGCGACGTCGTCTTCAGTTCTTGCGCGATGCGGAAGCGGATAACGCCCGAGAGCGTGATGAAAAAGCGGCCGTCGCCGGTGTCGCTCCACGAGGTCAGCCGGCCGAGGCAGCCGATGGGGTAGAGTTTCGGACGGCGTTCGTCTTCGACGGTCGGCTGAACCATGCCGATGACGCGCGTTTGGCGGAGCGCCGTATCGACCATCGCCAGGTAGCGCGGTTCGAAGATGTTGAGCGGCAAGCGGCCGCGGGGCAGCAGCAACGCGCCCGCGAGCGGGAAGACCGGGATCGTCTTCGGCAGGTCGGCCAAGCTTGGGATCGGTACGCTCGGCATCTATCCGGCCTTCAAGAGAACAGCAGCGTGGAGAGCTTGCGGCGGCCCGCTTGCACGGCGGGATCGGCGGCGCCCAAAGCCTCGAACAGCGTCAGCAGTTGCTTGCGCGCGGCGGCTTCGTTCCAGTTTCGGTCGCGGCGGATGCTTTCCAGCAGTTCGGCGATCGCGGATTCGGACTCGCCACGCGCGGCGAGCGCTGCGGCGAGATCGAGGCGCGCTTGGTGGTCGGCGGGGTCTTGTTGAACCTTCGCTTGAAGCGGTGCGATGTCGCCGGCCGCTTCGGCTTGGCCGGCGAGTTTCAATTGCGCTTGGACGGAGGCGATCGCTTCGTGACTCGCGTGCTCCGGCGGGACCATGGCGAGCGCTTGTTTGGCGCGCTCAAGATCACCGGTCGCGAGGTAGCATTTCGCCAGGCCGCCCAGGGCGACCGGATTCTGCGGCTCTTCCTGCAAGATCTGCGCGTAGGCTTGCGCCGCCGTCCCGAGGTCGTTTGCCGTCACGGCTTCGGCCGCGAGGCCAAGCAGTTCGTCGACGGGCGAAGGGCCTGCCTCGCCCCCCAAACGTTTGATGAAGTCGCGGACTTCGGATTCCTTCAAGGCACCCATGAAGCCGTCGATCGGTTGGCCGTTGCGGAAGGCATAGACCGCGGGGATCGACTGGATGCGCATTTGGGCCGCGATGCGCTTGTTCTCGTCGATGTTGATCTTGACGAGTTTGACCGCGCCTTTCGCCTCTTTGACGACCTTCTCGAGAACCGGAGTCAGCTGTTTGCAGGGGCCGCACCAGGGCGCCCAGAAGTCGACGAGGACCGGCACATCGCGCGAGGCTTCGATGACGTCCGCCACGAACGTCCGTTCGGAACTGTCTTTGATTAGGCCGTCCGCGGGCGCTGCACCGTCCGTCGTCTTTTGTCCGAAAATCTGCATAGCGATCGGTCAGTCCCTTGCCCGGTAAGTCATTGTCAGGTCTCGCTTATAGCCTCGCCCACGCGCCGCGGAAAGCGCAAGGTCAGCGGTTTATGCCCGCGACCGGCGGCGAATTTCATCAGGTCTGTGCTCGAAATAGCCGTTGTCGCGGTGTTTTCAAGCGGGTGGAAGTTCAACGGGTTCACGGCCAGCATCGCTTCGTCGAGGACAGGCGTCACGGTTAGCGCCCGGTCGTTGATGAGCGCGAACGGGGTGACCGATCCGGGCTCTATGCCCAGATGCTCGCGCAGCAGATCCGCGGATGCAAACGAGAGACGGCCGCGCGCGCCGATCAACGGACCGAGCGCCGTCAAGTCGACAGGGACATCTTCGAGCGTCACGGCGAGGAACAAGCGATCCTTCTTGTCCTTCAGGAACAGATTCTTCGTGTGACCGCCTTCGATCTTGCCGCGCAGTTGCTTTGCCTCCTCCACCGTGAAGACGGGTGGGTGCGTAATCGTCGCGTGGGCGATCCCCAGTCGATCAAGCTTTGCAAACAGGTCTTTTGGGTTTGATTTCATGAGCTTGCGTGTTGCGTATTCCGAATTTGCGAAAATCGAATCCGTTAGATGCGTTAGATTCGCGGCGTTCTGCGGTTTTATCCGTTAGGTAAGCGTTAGATGTACGTTAGGCGTGCGTTCGGCGGCGCCGTCCTCCTGCTCATCGCGGCTTGGCTCATGTTCCGCTTGAGCCAAAGGTTGTGACAAGCACGATACTTGACTTTTC
>JBKJZU010000096.1:0-4648 GCA_046715015.1 Micropepsaceae bacterium | reverse complement strand
GACACGACATCAATTACATCGCGATCACCGGTGCGCTGCACGCGATCGGCACGCGAGAGCGGCCGGTGCCGCCGCTGAACCTGATCGGGGACTTTGGCGGTGGGGCGCTTTATCTCGCGTTCGGTTTGCTCGCGGCGCTCACGCATGCGCGCGCGACGGGCAAGGGTCAGGTCGTCGATGCCGCCATGGTGGATGGCGCGGCGTCGCTGATGTCCTACTTCTACGGTTTTCGTGCCGAAGGCGTGCACTCGGCGGAGCGGGCGGCAAATCGGCTCGACGGCGGAGCGCACTTCTACGATGTGTACAAGTGCGCCGACGGTGCCTGGGTGGCGTTGGGCTCGATCGAGCCGCAGTTCTACGCGTTGCTGCGCGAGAGGGCGGGATTGAGCGATCCCGATTTCGACGCGCAGGCGGATCGCGAGCGTTGGCCCGCCTTGAAGGAAAAGCTGGCCCGCGTGTTTGCCATGAAAACGAGAGCCGAGTGGTGTGCAATCATGGAGGGCAGCGATGTGTGCTTCGCGCCGGTGCTCGAGATGGGCGAAGCGCCGTCACATCCCCACAACGTCGCGCGCGATGCGTTCGTGACGATTGATGGCGTGGTTCAGCCGGCACCTGCACCGCGGTTCGACGCGACGCCGGGTGTCGTGCAAGGGCCGCCGCCGGCCATCGGCGGACACAATTTCTCGGGCTTGCGCGACTGGGGCTTTGCGCCGACGCGCATCGAAGAGTTGAAATCGAAGGGAGTGATCTGATGACACGCCGTGCTGCCATCGTCGCACCGGTCCGTACCCCGGTTGCCAAGTATCTCGGCGGATTGAAAGACATTCCGGCAGAGGCTTTGGCCGCGCACGTGATCAAGGAGACTGTGCGGCGATCGGGTATCGATCCGGCGCGGATCGACGACGTCGTGTTTGCGCAGAGCTATGCGAACAGCGAGGCGCCTTGCATCGGACGATGGGCGGCACTCGCCGCGGACTTGCCCATCGAGGTTCCGGGCATGCAACTCGACCGGCGCTGCGGCGGCGGCCTGCAAGCGATCGTAACGGCAGCGATGATGGTCGAGACGGGGGTCGCCGATGTCGTTGTCGCCGGCGGCGTTGAGAGCATGAGCAATATCGAGTACTACACGACCGCCATGCGCTCCGGCGCGCGGGCGGGAAACGTGCAGATGTACGACCGCCTTGAGCGAGGCCGCGAGCGGTCGCAGCCGGTCGAACGCTTCGGCGTGATCTCCGGCATGATCGAGACGGCTGAGAATGTCGCGCGCGAGTGTCAGATCACGCGGGAAGAGGCCGACGCGTTCTCGGTCGAAAGTCACCGCCGCGCGTCGCGCGCTTGGGCAGAGAACAAGTTCGCCGACGAGATCGTTGCGGTTCCGGTGCCGCAACGGAAGGGCGACCCGATTCTGGTCAAGCAGGACGAGGGTGTGCGCGCGGATGCGACGCTTGCAACGCTCGCCGCGCTTAAGCCGATCATGAAGGGCGGGGTCGTTACGGCCGCGAATGCGAGCCAACAGAACGATGCAGCGGCGGCGTGCTTGATCGTGGCCGAAGACAGACTGGCGACGCTTGGCCTCAAGCCGATGGGACTGCTCGTCGGGTGGGCGGCGGCAGGGTGTCATCCGGCGACGATGGGCCTCGGGCCCGTGCCCGCCGTCGAGAAGCTGTTCGCGCGGACGAAGCTCTCGTGGAAGGACATCGATCTCGTCGAGCTCAACGAAGCCTTCGCCGTCCAGGTGCTTGGCGTTTTGAAACGCTGGGGTTGGCACGACCACGACAAGCTGAACGTCAACGGCTCAGGTATCTCGCTCGGCCATCCGATCGGCGCGACCGGCGCCCGCATCCTGGCCACGCTGCTTTACGAGATGAAACGCCGCCGCGCGCGCTATGGGTTGGAGACGATGTGCGTCGGCGGCGGGCAAGGGATCGCTGCCGTGTTTGAGGCCACATAGCCCGCCGCTATTGCGGGGTGCGCCCCGCGTCGGCCGCGGTGATGTGGATCATGCCGTCCTTGAACGCGAAGTAGATGCGCAACTTTTTCAATTCGTTCATGCCAAGCAAGAGCTTCGCGTCATCGTCGAACTTGCCGAGTAGGATCGGCACGTTTTCGAACTTGATGCCGGAGATCGTGAGCGTTTTGAACGTGTAGGCGTAGGTTTCAACGGCCTCACCGGTTCCGGTGTACACCTTGCCGGCAGGTTGTACGCCGGGCGAACCCGGACCGATGCCGAATTTGCGCTTTGCGTGCTCGATATCCATGCCGCTGTACGTGGCGCCGGTGTCGAAAAGGACCGACACGACTTCACCGTCCAGATCCGCGGCGACGATCGGTGTGTCGATTTGATGTTTGGTCGGCTTCTTGCGGATGTTCGAGCCTGTGGGCGTTTGCGGCTTTTCTCGTTTGAAGTTCAGCGTCAAGGCTTCGTCCGCCCAATAGACGCCGGCTCCTTTACAATGGTCTTGCGTGAAAAGCGAAATCGTCTTGCCGGCGTTGTCGATCTCAAGATCCATCTGGGTGAAGAGGTTTCTACCCAGGACGCCGGCGTTCTTTTCGACGGTCGTGTTTGGCAAGTCACCCATGACAAACATTTCGACGGCGCTGTTGAAGGGGATGTTCCCGAGCTTCATCTGGTTGATTGTGACCATCTTGTTGATCTTGTGGCCTGCTGCATCGATCATGTAGAGGTCGGTCGCGTCTCTGATCGGGACGTTTAGCGCTGCGACCATCTGTTGACTGACGCCGCTCCAGAACGCACCGGTGTCGAGCATCAGATGGGTGCTGCGGTCGTTCAGCGTTACGGGAACATAGATGTGCGCCGTATTGTCCGTCTGAAATGGGATGACGGCGATGCGCTTGAGCTGACACGACTCTTCGGCGATTGCGGGTGCGGCTGATGCGATGACGAGCGCCGCAATCAAGGTGAGTTTGCGCATAGGATTCCCCTCCAGTCCCCTGAAGCTAGATACTACACCGAATGGGGTGCCCGAAAGGCGCGAAGGCTCCAACGCAAACTCGCGTCTTTGGCGAGTACGCGGTCGGCGGCTGCTATGTGCCCGTCTTTTCTTCGCGTTTTGGCGCCGTCTTTAGGCAGTGCGCGACTTCGCGGAGCGTTGCACCTGCGGTAACACCCAATTTCTGCAGACGGCCGGTGCGGGCCAGCGTCGCCAGGCCGATCGACGTTGCGGAGAGCGCGAGGGCGCGGGCCTGCGCTTGTTCGGGCGGCAGGTCTTCGAGGTTCAGCGGTTCACTGACTGTTTGGAACAGCGAGATGAGACGACCCATGAGCGCGCGCTCGGAGCCAGGGCTGACGCGTTTTCCCGTGTCGAGTTCGAAGATGTTGTGCGCGGTCGCGAATGCGTCGGCCGCGCGCGAGGCGAGGTCGGCGGCGTCCTTTGAACTCGACGACTTCAGCTCTCTCGTCAGACCGCTGAGCTCGTGGACCGCGAGGTCCGCCAGGATCGTCGACTTGGACGGAAAGTAGAAATAGACGGCGCCCGGAACGTAGCCCGCTTCGGACGCGACTGCCCTGATGGTGAGGCCCTTGACGCCGACGCGCGTCATCACGCGTTTGGCGGCGGCCAAGATTTCGACGCGCTTGTTAGCATGCGCCGCTTCACGCCGCTGTTCGCGGCGGTCACGCGGAAACTCAATCTGAGACAAGGTCTATCCCCCCGGAATCGAACTCTCGGTGATAGACATGGCGGATGTTTGAACAACGTTCAACGCATTAGAAGCGATAAAACGGCTTCGACACACCTTCTGCGATAGGCTCTCCGCTATCGCGCTGACGCACCGCTTCTTTGAATCCTTTTTCCTCGGCTTGTTGCTTGAACCACACGCCCTCCGGCGAATGGCGCGCAATTCCGTCAAAAAGCGTCGCGAACATTTGCGTCTGAACGAGGCCCATCGACTCGATGGCCTGATTGATCATCAGTTTGACCATCATGAGTTGGTTTTTTGGCACAGCAGCGATGCGTGTCGCCAATGCAACAACGCGGTCGTTTAATTCGGATTCCGGCACGGCTTCGAGTACGAGCCCCATCGCCGCCGCCTCTTTACCCGTGACGAGATCGCCGGTGAGAAGCATGCGCTTCGCCTTCTCAGCACCTAAGCGATAGATCCACATCGCCGGTGTCGGCACGCCCCAGACGCGCGTCGGCGGGTAGCCGATCTTCGCGTCGTCGGCCATGACGACGAAGTCGCAACAGAGCGCGATGTCGCTGCCGCCGGCGACCGCATGTCCGCGGACCTTGGCGATCGTCGGTTTGTTCGAGCGCCACAGGCTCATGAAGTCCTGCGTGTTGCGGCTCATCATCGCGAAGTCGACCATCGGGTCCCACGGACTCTTCGCGCTTTGACCGGCGGAGGCGGGGCTTTTGTGTTCGGCGAATTCGATGAGGTCGTAGCCGGCGCAGAACGAGCGGCCGGCGCCGGTCAGGACGATGCAATGAACGTCGTTGTCATCGTTCGCCTTTTCCACCGCTTCGCGGATTTCCTGCGGCATGCCGCGGGCGATCGCGTTCAGGCGGTCCGGCCGGTTCAGCGTGATGGTCGCGATCCGGCCGTCTGTTTCGTAGGTGAGGTGTTTGAACGTGCTCAAATCTGGAACATCAGCAAGAAGCCCAGCACGGCTTCGACGCCGAGCAGA
>JBKJZU010000095.1:0-11710 GCA_046715015.1 Micropepsaceae bacterium | reverse complement strand
TCGCCGTTGCTGCGGCCGTGGTGCTCATCGTGACGCCCGAAGCGTGGATGGATCCCAGCTTCCAGATGTCGTTCGCGGCAGTCGTCGCTCTCATCGCGGCGTTCGAATGGTGGACGGCGCGAAAGATCCCCGACGCGGAACCGCCGGGCGTCCTGATGCGCGCGGGCCGGATGATCGCAGCCGCAGCCGCGACCAGCATGATCGCGGGCTTCGCGACGGCTCCGTTTGCCGCTTACCACTTCAACCGCTTCGCCGATTACGGTGTCGCGGCGAACGTGATGGTGATGCCGATCGTGAGCTTCATCATCATGCCGGCGGGCGTGCTGGCGTTACTGATGATGCCGTTCGGATTGGAAGCCTTACCGTTGGCGGTGATGGGTGAGGGAATCGACGCGATGCTAACGGGGGCGCATTGGGTCGCGTCGTGGCCAGGCGCCACGCAGGCGGTCGGCGCCTGGCCCGTCGAAAGCCTCGCGCTCATCGTCGCCGGCGGACTTTGGATTGCCATATGGCAGGCGGCGTGGCGATGGCTCGGCGCAGCCCCAATCGCTCTGGGCCTCGCCTTAGCGCTCTGGAGCGCACAGCCCGACGTCATCATCGCATCCGACGGCGACAACGTTGGCGTGCGCGGTGCCGACGGCCGGCTGCACTTGCTCTCCTCGCGCCGGGGCCGCTTCGACGCCGAGATATGGCTACGGCGAGACGGCGACCAACGCGAAATTGCCGATCTCTCGTCGGATGACCCGCTGGGATTCAAGTGCGACGCCGCGGGCTGCATCGCGCAGGTTCGCGGCGAGCCCGAACGTGTCGTTGCCATCGCTTGGACCCGCGAGGCGTTGCTTGAGGATTGCTCTACGGCGGTGATTGTCGTCGACTTGACGCGTGGGTGGCACCCGCCCTGCGAGACCACAAAGCTCGCGGTGACGCGCCGACTCCTTCAGTCGGAAGGTGCCATCGCTGCACAAGTGTCCGGCACCGATGTGCAATGGACATCTGTCGCACGCGAGCGCGGCGACAGACCCTGGAGTCGGCTTGGAAAAACTAGTAGCGGCGGACGAGTCCGACCAATCGACCCTGCACCTTGACCCGGTCAGGCCCAAAGATGCGCGTTTCGTAGGCTGGATTGGCGGCCTCAAGCGCAATCTGGGAACCGCGTTTGCGCAACCGCTTCAACGTCGCTTCGGTGGCGTCGACGAGCGCAACGACGATGTCGCCGGACTGCGCATCGTCCGTCCGATGGATTAGGACAGTGTCGCCGTTGAGAATGCCCGCATTGATCATCGAGTC
Organism: Micropepsaceae bacterium; assembly: GCA_046715015.1. Taxonomy (GTDB): domain Bacteria; phylum Pseudomonadota; class Alphaproteobacteria; order Micropepsales; family Micropepsaceae; genus SZUA-430. The sequence continues at coordinate 10,423 of JBKJZU010000095.1, read as the reverse complement.
GCCGGTGACTTCGAGCGCGAAATGCTCACCCGAGCCCAACATCGCCTCGGCAACCGGCACGTTGTCGGTCGCGTTCTGCAGCGCTTCAATTGGCGTACCAGCAGCGATGCGTCCCATGATCGGCACTTCAATGATGCGTTTCGCACCGGAGCCAACCGCCTTCGCGTGCGGCGGCCGTATACCCCCGCCATCGACAATCCCAAGACTGGGCTTGTGCCCGGCCGCGGACACCGTTCGCGCTCTGGGCTTTGGCATGTTCGAGTTCTCAGGCAGCTTGATCACTTCCAGAGCGCGCGCCCGGTGCGCGAGGCGGCGCAGGAACCCCCGCTCCTCAAGCGCCGTGATCAAACGATGGATGCCCGATTTAGACCGCAGATCGAGCGCCTCCTTCATTTCATCGAACGAGGGCGCCACGCCGGTTTCGCGAAGACGCTCGTGGATGAACATCAGAAGTTCGTACTGCTTGCGGGTGAGCATGGGGGAAAGCCCTATATCTAGGAACAGAGTCGGAACAATCACCGTTTGTTCTAGTGTTGTTCCTAACTCTCGTCAACAGGGAATGTTTGGCCCAGGTGAGCGCTAATCGAGGCGCAGGATGGCCACCGCCTCGCCAGCCACGCGCGCCGGGTCGCCGGGCGGCCTGACGATCAGTCCATCTGCGTGGGCCAGGAGGCGCAGCATGCTCGAATCCTGCACGGGAAACGGTTCAGCGGTCAGCGATCCATCGCTCTCCATCCGCAGACCGCAACGCACGTAGTCTTGCCGTTGATCATTTGCGCCAAGAGCGCCCGCAAGCCGCGCTGTCACATGAACCTGGCCGGCGTCGGCTAGTCCGAGAAGTTTCGCGATCATCGGCTTTAGAAAGATCTGCGCGCAAACAAACGCAGACACCGGGTTGCCCGGCAGTCCGAGGAAAGGGATGGAGCGGTATTTCCCAAAGATAAGCGGCTTGCCCGGCCGCATCGCAATCTTCCAGAACGACACTTTGAGCTCTGGCGAAAGCGCCTTCTGAACAAGGTCATGCTCGCCGACGGAGGCGCCGCCGAGTGTCACGAACAGATCGGCGCCCTCGCTGGCGGCTGCCTTGAAACGAATGTCGTCGATCCGGTCACGCGCGATGCCGAGGTCGCGGATCGTGGCACCCCACGCCAAAGCATTCGCGCCGAGACCCACCGACGTCGACGCGATGATCTGCGCCGGTCCCGGATCGCCGCCGGGTGCCACCAACTCGTCGCCGGTCGCCAAGATGGCGATGCGCGGCTGACGCGCGCACGGAAGCGCAGCATGGTTCATCGCCGCCGCCAACGAAACATCGCGCGCCGTCAGCTGGCGTCCGGCTTTCAGAACCTTGTCGCCCTTCTTGAAGTCGAGACCCGCACGCCGGATATGGCGTCCCGCGAGCGACGCGCCGTCCACGATCTGAACCTCGTCGCCCTGTAACTTAGTGTTTTCTTGAATGACGATCGTGTTCGCGCCCTTCGGCACGGGAGCGCCGGTGAAAATTCGAACGGCGTCGCCCTTGGCGACCGATCTTTCGAACATCGCGCCTGCCGCCACTGCGCCGATGACCTTCAATGTGGCAGGCAAGTTCGCAACGTCCTGCGCGCGCACGGCATAGCCGTCCATCGCACTGACGTCGAACGGCGGCTGCGTTCGGTTGGAGGCGACATCGGCCGCGAGCACGCGCCCGGCCGCAGCGCCCACCGACACCTGTTCCTGTCCCAGGCGTTTCAGACCGTCCAGAACCTTTGCTTGCGCCTCCGCGACCGACAGCATGCTCAGCCGCGATAAAGGTCTTCGGGGGCAACGCCCACCGCCGTCGCGAGCTTTTCTTCTTCAGCTTTGTTCAGCGTGTGTGTGCGCCCGTGCAAGAAGCTGAAGATCACGCCGACCGCAACGCCCGCGTCTTTCGCCCAAGCGTGCGCAGTCAATCCACGTCCCGCCATGAAGCGGCGAAGCGCATCGCGCCGCGCCGCATGATCGGACGCAGACTTGCGTGGCGGTCCTTCGACGTCGGCGGGGGTCGAGCGGTGCCTGACGAGCCGCGACGCTGCCGCTGTCGATGGCCTGCGCACCAAGCGCCCGCGCGCCTGGCCCTTCTCGGGCTCCGCACGGTAGGTCCCCGACTTGCCGCCGTCTTTCGACATCAACCGCACGGCTTCAATCACGATGCCGCGCTCGGCCGCCTTCAACATGTCGTAGATGGTAAGCGCGGCAACGGTAGCTGCGGTCATCGCCTCCATCTCAACGCCGGTCTGTCCGGAAACCTTGACGCTGGCCAGAATGCGAATGAGCGAGCCCTCTTCATCCGGCTCGCACGCGACAGTCACGCCCGAGATCGGCAGCGGGTGGCAAAGAGGAATGAGTTCCGACGTCTTCTTAGCCGCCATAATCCCGGCGATCCGCGCCGCCGCCAGGACGTCGCCTTTCGGCGCGGTTCCCTCAAGCACAAGCGCAAGTGTCTCAGGTTTCATGCGCACGATCGCCTCGGCCATCGCCGTCCGCGTCGTCGTATCCTTGCCCGAGACATCGACCATCTTCGCCTTTCCGTGCTCGTCCAGATGCGTGAGCTTGGTCATGCAGCACCTTTCAGCAGCGCTCGCGTCGCCGCACTCACGTCGCTCTGGCGCATCAAGCTCTCGCCCACAAGAAATGCGCGCACGCCGATTTTCGACAGCCGCACCATATCGTCATGCGCGTTGATGCCGCTTTCCGAAACGACCATGGCCGACTTTGGGACCATTGGCGCCAACTCCTCGGTCACGGCGAGCGAGGTCTCGAACGTCTTGAGATTGCGATTGTTGATGCCGATCAACTTAGGTTCCAGCCTCAGCGCACGCTCGAGTTCTTCCCGGTCGTGAACCTCGACCAATACATCCATGCCCCACTGCAAGGCCGTGGCATTGAGGATCTGCGCCTCTTGCTCCGTCACCGCAGCCATGATGATCAAAATGCAATCCGCTCCCAGCGCGCGCGCCTCAACCACCTGATAGGGCTCGAACAAAAAGTCCTTGCGAAGCGACGGGAGCTGCGTCGCGTTGCGCGCCTGCGTCAAGAACTCGTTGGCGCCTTGAAAGGATGGTCCGTCCGTGAGGACCGACAAGCAGGCCGCACCGCCAGCTTCATACGCGCGCGCCAATGCGGGCGGGTCGAAATTCACGCGGATAATGCCTTTCGAGGGACTGGCTTTCTTGATCTCGGCGATCAGTGCGAACCCGCCACGCTCGCTCGCCATATGCAACGCGTCGGCAAACGGGCGGACAGCAGGCGCCCGCTTCGCCAACGCCTCCATCTCTGTCAAAGGAACGGCAGCCTGCGCACGCGCGATCTCGCCGCGCTTATAGGCTGCGATCCGATCGAGCACGCCTGCGCTCTTTGCGTTCGATACCGCGACCAGTTTCGCGAGCGATGCGCGCGCACGTCCATCGTCGATCGCACGCTGTGCTATCGCGACGCCGTCCTTTAGGGTCGCAGCTTGCTCGGCCACAACCAGCGCCGCGCCGGCATTCAAACACACGATGTCGCGATAGGCGCCTGTCTCACCGTCGAGCAACCGCCGGATCGCTGCAGCGTTCGTTGCGGCATCACCGCCGAACAAACTGTCAAGCCGATGCGTCGCCAAACCAACGTCGGACGGCTCGATGGTGAGCCGCCTGACCTGGCCATGATTGAGTTCAACAACATGGCTAGGTCCCGTCACCGTCAACTCATCGAGCCCGTCGCTGCCGTGCACCACCCAAGCGCGCTCCGTTCCGAGCGAATGCAGCACCCGCGCCAACGGCTCGATCCATTGTTCCGCAAAGACGCCGACAAGCTGCCGCTTCACCCGCGCCGGATTGCAAAGCGGGCCGAGCAGATTGAACACCGTCCGGAACCCAAGCTGCTGCCGGACCGGCCCGACATACTTCATCGCGTTGTGATGCGCGGGCGCAAACAGAAAGCCTAATCCGACCTCGCTGATACAGTGCGAGACCTGTTGCGGCGTGAGGTCGATCTTCACGCCAAGCGCGGCAAGCACGTCGGCCGAACCGCTTTTCGACGACTGCGCACGGTTGCCGTGCTTGGCAATCTTGGCGCCGCAAGCGGCAGTTACAATCGCTGCGGCAGTCGAGATGTTGAGCGTTCCCAACCCATCGCCGCCGGTTCCGCAAGTATCGATCGCATCCGCCGGCGCATCGACCGTGAGCGCCCGCGCCCGCAAGGCATCCGCGGCCGCTGCAATCTCCTCGACCGTTTCGCCGCGCATGTGCAGTGCGGTGAGAAACGCTGCCAGCTGGGCTTCGCCGATCTTGCCATCCATGATGGCGTCGAATGCGTCAGCCGCCTCCGCGCCGGTCAGCGTCCCGCCCGAGGACACCTTGCCGACCAGGGCTTTGAACCGGTCCGCGCTCATGCCGCGTGCGCAAGTTCGAGGAAATTGCGCAAGAGCGCGTGACCATGCTCGGTCGCGATGCTCTCAGGATGGAACTGCACCCCGTGCACCGGATGCTCGCGGTGCTGAACGCCCATGATCACGCCATCGTCGGTTTCGGCGGTGATCGTCAACGTGTTCGGCAAACTTGCCCGATCAACCGTCAGAGAGTGATACCGCGTCGCCTTGAAAGGGGAGGGGAGGGCCTTGAACACGCCGGCTCCCGTGTGCCGGATCCCGCTAACCTTGCCGTGCATCGGCGATGGCGCCCGGATAACTTTGCCGCCGTAGATTTGGCCGATCGCCTGATGCCCCAGACAAACGCCCAGGATCGGCGTCGTCTCCCGCGCCCGTTCGATGAGCGAAAGGCAAATGCCGGCCTTGTCGGGGTCGCAAGGACCGGGGGATAGGACGATCGCCTTCGGCCGCTTCGCCATCGCTTCATCGACCGTCAGTTGATCGTTGCGATAGACCTCAACCGTAGCGCCCAGTTGGCCCAGGTAGTGGACCAGGTTCCACGTAAAGCTGTCGTAGTTGTCGATCAGCAGGATCATCGAAGTTTCGCGGCCGGTTGCGTGACTCAGGGCGGCAGATAATCACAACCGGCAGGGGATGGTAAGGCTGCTTTCCAGCGCTTTTTCCTCTGGTCGGCGCTCGCTTTACCAGACGCAACGGCCTATATGAGGGCCCACCAATATTCACCACGATCTTGGACACCCAGAAGGAGCACCCTCATGCACAAACGGCTTCAGTTCTACATCGACGGCAAATGGGTCGACCCTGTCTCGCCGAAGACGCTCGACGTCATCAATCCGGCAAACGAAGAGGCAATCGGCCAGATCAGCTTGGGCTCAAAGGCCGACGTCGACAAAGCCGTCGCCGCTGCCCGCCGCGCGTTCGAAACCTTCTCGCAGACGACGAAGGAAGAGCGCCTCGCGCTTCTGCAAAAGATTCTCGACGTCTATCAGCGCCGCTACGGTGAGTTCGTCGAGACGATCTCGCTCGAGATGGGCGCGCCGAAGTGGCTGTCGAAGGCAGCGCAAGCCGCAACCGGCGTCGCACATCTGACGCAGACGATGAAAATCCTGAAGGACTTCGAATTCCAGAAGGTGCAGGGCACGACGGGCATCGTGCATGAACCGGTCGGCGTCGTCGGCATGATCACGCCATGGAATTGGCCCGTGAACCAGATCATGTGCAAAGCGGCACCCGCACTCGCGGCCGGCTGCACGATGGTGCTGAAGCCGTCGGAAATCGCACCGCTGAACGCGATGTTGATCGCCGACGTGTTCCATGAAGCCGGCGTCCCCGCAGGCGTCTTCAACCTCGTCAACGGCGATGGACAGGGCGTCGGCGAAGCAATGTCGTCGCATCCGGGCATCGACATGATGTCGTTCACCGGCTCGACCCGCGCGGGCATCGCGGTCGCCAAGGGCGCGGCCGATACGGTCAAGCGCGTGACGCAAGAACTCGGCGGCAAGTCCGCGAACATCGTACTCGACGACGCGGACCTTCAGAAGGCCGTCTCCGGCGGCGTGGTCAGCTGCTTCATGAACTCCGGCCAATCCTGCAATGCGCCGACGCGGATGTTCGTGCCGCGCGGCAAGCAAGACCAGGCCATCGCCATCGCCAAGGCGACGGCGGAGTCGGTCAAGGTCGCCGATCCGTTCGCCGAAGGGATGAACATGGGTCCCGTCGTCAGCGAGGCGCAGTACAACAAGATCCAAGGCCTGATCAAAAAGGGCATCGACGAAGGCGCGACCCTCGTCGCCGGCGGTCTTGGCCGTCCGGAAGGATTGAACCGCGGCTACTACGTGCGTCCGACGGTCTTCGCGAACGTGACGAACGACATGACGATCGCGCGCGAAGAAATCTTCGGACCCGTCCTGTCGATCCTGCCCTACGACACCGAAGAGCAGGCGATTAAAATGGCGAACGACACGCCCTACGGTCTCTCGGGCTACGTCCAATCCGGTTCGATCGATCACGCCCGCAAAGTCGCTTCGCGCCTGCGCACCGGCAACGTCCACCTGAACGGCGCCGGCGCCGACTTCAACGCACCGTTCGGCGGCTACAAACAATCCGGCACAGGCCGCGAATGGGGCGAACACGGCTTCAAGGAGTTCCTGGAAATAAAGGCTGTGCTCGGCTACCAGGCGGCGTAGCCGGTCGAAACGATGACAGGAAAGGGGTCGTTAAGGCGGCCCCTTTTTTTGGTGAGACCAAGCTCGTCTCACGACGCAGCGCAAGCTGATAGCCTCCGGGCGTTCTTAGATCGACACGGGCTAGCGGGAACTCATGCTGCCGAAAACAAGATACGCCCGCAGCGGCGACCTTCGCATTGCCTTTCAAGTCACTGGCGAGGGTCCCGTCGACGTCATTTGGGCGCCAGGCACCATGTCGCACTTGGACATGGACTGGGACAGCCCGCGCCGCGCGCTCTTCTTTGAGCGATTCAGCCGCTTCTGCAGGCTCATCCGCTTCGACAAGCGCGGCACCGGCCTATCGGACCGGCCGACGCAAATGGCGACTCTCGAGGAGCGCACGGACGATATTCGCGCCGTCATGGACGCCGTCGGCATCGAACGCGCGAGCCTCTTCGGCGGTTCCGAGGGTGGATCGATGGCCTGCATGTTCGCTGCGACCTATCCCCAGCGCGTGAACGCTTTGATGGTGTGGGGCGCGCAAGCACGCTGGATCAAGTCGCCCGACCATCCGTGGGGCCAAACGCCGGAAGAACACGAAGCGATGATCGCGATGATAACGGATGATTGGCCCAACGTCGAATACATCACCGGACCTGGCGCGGGCATCGGCAAGGACGCCGATCCCGCCCTAGTCGAAAGCTTGATGCGCTACATGCGCGCGGCGGCGAGCCCCTCGGCGGTCTACGCCTACGAAAAGATGAATGGCGAGATCGACACGCGTCCGATCCTGTCGTTGATCCAGGCGCCGACCTTGGTCATGAATCGCATCGGCGATCCCGTCGCGCATGTCGACGCAGCCCGCGACATGGCGGCGCGTATCCCGGGTGCCAAGTTTATCGCCTATCCGGGCAACAGCCACTCCATCGCGCTCGACGACATGGAGACGGTCCTCTCCGACATTCAGGAGTTCGTCACCGGCGAACGTCCGGCCGAAATCTCCGATCGCGTCTTGGCGACGGTACTCTTTCTCGACATCGCGTCGTCGACGGAACGCGCGGCGGCGCTCGGGGATACTGCCTGGCGCAACGTCGTGAATGGTTACTATGCGACTGTGCGGAAGGAACTCGCCCGCTTTCGTGGCAAGGAAACGAACACCGCTGGCGACGGTTTTCTGGCGACATTCGACGGTCCGGCGCGCGCTGTTCGCTGCGGCCTGTCTATCGCCAAGGAAGTGAAACAGCTCGGCGTCGACGTCCGCGCCGGCGTCCACACCGGCGAATGCGAGCTGATGGGCGACAACGTCGGCGGCATCGCCGTCCACACCGGCGCGCGCATTATGGCTAAGGCCGCTCCTGGCGGCGTCGTGGTTTCGCGAACGGTCAAGGATCTCGTGGCCGGCTCCGGCATTGCCTTCACCGACATCGGCGAACACGCGCTCAAGGGGATCGACGGAGCTTGGCAGCTGTTCACCGCAAGAGCGTGAGCGAAGCGCAGCGACGACGTTACGGCGATGTGAGCGGCGCGTTGTTGATGCGCCGCTCCGGTGTTGATTTTAGACCCGTTCGATGATGATGGCAGGCGCCATGCCGCCAGCCGCGCACATCGTCACGAGACCGCGCTTCAGGTCGCGGCGCTCAAGTTCGTCGAGCATCGTGCCGATCAGGATCGAGCCTGTGGCTCCGATTGGATGGCCCAGCGCCATCGCACCACCGTTCACGTTGACCTTGTCGCGATCAAGCTTCAGGTCGCGAATGAACTTCTCCGCCACGACAGCGAAAGCTTCGTTGATCTCCCAAAGATCGATGTCGTCGACCGTCAGGCCAGCTTTGGCGAGCACTTTGCGTGCGGCCGGCACCGGCGCGTTCAACATGAGCGTCGGGCTATCGCCGACATTGGCGATGGCAACCACGCGGGCGCGGGGCTTAAGGCCGTTTTTCTTCGCGTAGGAGGGCGAGGCGAGCAACACCGCCGCCGCTCCGTCGACGACCCCGGACGAATTGCCAGCGTGATGCACGTGGTTGAACTTCAAGTCCGGATAGACCTGACGGATCAGACCGGCAAACGATGTGCCCTTGCCGTCCAGATCGAACTCCGCCATGGCCTCGAACGACGGCTTGAGGGCGGCAAGCGCCTCGCGCGTCGTCTGCGGCCGGGGAAATTCTTCGCGGTCGAGCGCCAGCGTCCCATCTTCCTTGTAGACAGGCACGACGCTCTTCTTGAAATGCCCGCCCTTGATCGCAGCGTCCGCGCGTTGCTGACTGACGAGCGCCAAATCGTCCACTGCCTCGCGCGAGATGCCCTCGAGCGTCGCAACCGCGTCCGCGCACACGCCTTGATGCGACTGCGGGTGTCGCGCACGCAAGCGCATGTTGCCGGCATCCATGAGCGTTGGCGGGCCTGCCGCATCGCGTAGGCTCGCGGTGTAGGACATCATCTCGGTCCCGCCCGCGATGATCAGGTCCTCATACCCGGCCGCGATCGACGACGCGGCGAAGTTCACCGTCGTGATGCCCGACCCGCAAAAGCGATCCAACGTGACACCGCTGGCTTTCGTGTCGTAGCCCGCGTCGAGCGCTGCCATACGGCCCAGATCCATCGCTTGGCTGCCGCGTTGCGTGGAGGTGCCCCAGATAATGTCGTCGACTTCGGCTGTATTCAGGTCGTTGCGCTTCGCGATTGCCTTCAAAACGGTTGCAGCCAACTGCTGCGGATGAATATCGGCAAGCGCGCCCTTGCCGATCTTGCCGATGCCGCGCGGCGTGCGGCACGCGTCGATGATGTAGGCTTCGCCCATGGTGCTTTCTCCGGAAAATATCGTGCGGGGGAGCATGGGCGATGCGCGGGTTTCCGCCAAGTCAAATCCGGCAGGACGTCGTAGCCCTGCCGTAGCGGCAAAGTCTACCGATTGACCTTGCCGGTCGCGCGCTGCGCTTCTTCGGCGGCGCGGAAGAGGGCGGCGGACTTGTACACCGTCTCCATGAACTCGGCCTCGGGATCGCTATCCGCCACGACGCCGCCGCCCGCCTGAACGTACATCGTTCCGTCTTTGACGATCGCGGTGCGCAAGGCGATGCACGTGTCCATCGCCCCGTTCGCAGAGAAATAACCGACGGCCCCACCATAGATGCCACGCTTTTCCTTCTCGAGTTCGTCGATGATCTCAAGCGCCCGGATCTTTGGCGCGCCGCTTGTCGTACCGTTCGGAAACCCGGCAATGAGGGCGTCGACGGCGTCTTTGTCGGCGCGCAAGCGACCTTCGACTTGCGACACGATGTGCTGCACGTGGCTGTACTTCTCGATGACGAACTGCTCGGTGACGTTGACGGTGCCGGTCACGGCAACCCGTCCGACATCGTTGCGGCCGAGGTCGAGCAGCATGAGATGCTCTGCACGTTCTTTCGGATCGGCGAGTAACTTCTCGGCCAGCGCCTTATCCTCCGCAGGCTCCGCGCCCCGTCTGATGGTGCCCGCAATTGGGCGAATGGTGACGCCACCGTCGCGCACGCGCACGAGTATTTCCGGACTCGATCCAACGACCGAGAAACCGGGATATTTCAGAAAGAACAGATAAGGCGACGGATTGAGCCGTCTGAGCGCGCGGTAGAGCTGCAGCGGCGGAAGCGTGAACGGCCGACGAAAGCGCTGACTGGGCACGACCTGGAAGATATCGCCCGCCGCAATGTACTCCTTCGCGCGCAGAACGATGTCGTGATACTCGGCGCGCGTCGTGTTCGATTGCGGCTCGGCCAGCTGCAACGGATCGCTTGCATAAGCATCCTCGGGCAATCGATTGCGCGCGAAATCGACGGCGACCGCGGACAAGCGCTCTTCGGCGTTGTCGTAGGCTTGCCGCGCACTTTTACCC
>JBKJZU010000094.1:0-3189 GCA_046715015.1 Micropepsaceae bacterium | reverse complement strand
ATTCCGGAGATCATCGAGGGCAAGCGCGTGTTCGCGTTCGCGTTCGCGGAGCCTCAGGGACGCTACAACCTCGCCGACCTCGCCGTCACCGCAAAGAAGTCGGGTGCCGGCTATACGTTGAACGGTCACAAGGCGGTCGTGATCGGCGCGCCGTGGGCCGACAGCCTGATCGTGACCGCGCGCACAAGCGGCGGGCAGCGCGACGAGAAGGGCGTCTCCGTCTTCGTCGTCGACAAAAAGGCGAAGGGCGTTTCGTGCCGCGACTACCCGACCGTCGACGGATTGCGCGCGTCGGAAATCACGTTTGAAAACGTGGCGCTGGGCGCGGACGCGCTGATCGGCCATGAGGGCGACGGGTTGCCGCTGGTCGAGCGCGTTGTTGACGAAGGGATCGCCGCGTTGTCGGCGGAAGCCATCGGCGCGATGAAAGTGTTGAACGACACGACCGTCGAGTACTGCAAGACGCGCAAGCAATTCGGCGTGCCGATCGGCAAGTTCCAAGTGCTGCAGCACCGCATGGTCGACATGTTCATGAACTACGAACAGTCGGTGTCCATCACGTTCATGGTGACGTTGAAACTTGGCGAAAGCGATTCAGAGCGTCGCAAGGCTGCTTCAGCCGCGAAAGTTCAGATCGGCAAGGCCGGACGCTTCATCGGCCAGAACGCGGTGCAGCTGCACGGCGGTATGGGCATGACGGACGAACTCAGCGTTGGGCACTACTTCAAGCGCCTGACCATGATCGACACGATGTTCGGGAACGTCGATCATCATTTGAAGCGGTACGCGTCGCTGGATTAGGTGTTGGGGAGTGGGGAATAGGGAATAGGGAATAGGGTTGGTGTCGTCTCACCAACACCCATCCCCCAAACACTATTCCCTAGAGAACGGTCGCTAACCTAATCGGCACTGGCTGGGGCGCGCTTAGGCGCTCGCGGGGGAAGGTGCAGACCACGGTCGTGCCTTTGCCGAGGACGCTGTCGAGGGTCACTTTGCCGCCGTGAGCTTCAACGAGGCCGCGGACGATGGGCAGGCCGAGACCCGTTCCCTTCTCGTTGACGGCGATGTCGTGGCGGCCTTGGCCGAAAGCTTCGAACACCATTGCGACGTCTTCGGGGTCGATGCCCGTGCCTGTGTCGATGACGCCCACTTCCATGCCGCCGCCGGCCGCGCGACGCGCGAACGTCGTCACCGTGCCGCCTGCGGGCGTGAACTTAACGGCATTGGAAATCAGGTTGATCAAAATCTGGCGGCACGCGCGCTCATCGGCGAGCAGCAGCGGCAAGGCCGGGTCAGTCTCGGTCTTCAGGGTAACGCCCGCAGCCGAAGCGCGCATTTCGAACATGATGTGCGCGGTCTTGATCGCCTCGGGGACGTTGATTTCTTCCGCCCGCACGACGAAGCGGCCGGCCTCGATGCGCGAGAGGTCGAGCACGTCGTTGATCAGCCCCAACAAGTGTTCACCGCTCTTGTGGATGTCGGTCGCGTAGCCGACATATTGGCGCGAGCCAAGATTGCCGAAGACCTCGTCCCGCATGACTTCGGAGAAGCCCAGGATCGCGTTCAGCGGCGTGCGCAGTTCGTGGCTCATGTTCGCCAGGAACTTGGACTTTGCTTGGCTCGCCGCTTCGGCACGCTGACGCGCCTTGTCGGATTCGATCTTGGCTGCGGTCAGCTGTTCGATCAGATCGTTCTTGTCTTCGCGCAAGAGCAACATATCGCGCGCGGTCAGATAGATTTGACGCGCGAGGTGAACCATGAACGCCGAGAACCCGACGGCGAGCGCGCTAAGTCCCCAGTAAAACGGCTCCCCCTCGAAGAGCGGCGGCACGATCAGTGCGACTGCGTATGGCACGAACGTGGCGACGAGCAGAGGCGGGCAAGGGGACTGCAGTGCCGCGCAACCCGCGATGCAGCACGCGAAAACAAGGATCAGCAGCATGTGACCCAAGTCGTCGCAGTAGCCCCAGAAGAACAGCGACGGTGCGATCCACGCGATCGCGAAGATGGCCCCGACCGCGAACGAGATCATGGTCCAGCGTGGCGTGTCGGCCAGCGTTCGGCCGCTTCGGTGGTGAAGCAGGTAGGCGACGCCCATGACGAACGAAGCCGCCGTTACGCTGCCAACCCAGACGGCGAGCAGCCAAAAGGGCACCCACGCCGACAGCATCGTGCTGATGACAATTGAGAACAGGGGCATCGCCACGACGCTGGGCGCGGTGTTGCGCTGGACCAGAAGCAGCTGATCGTGTTGAAGCTTCGCCAGGCGCGCGGGTGCGAGCGCTCGCGCGTGCGCGAACGGCGATTGTGCGCTCATCGAGAATGCGCCCGCCATCATGCCCAAGACTGGTCCCCAGCCCCTGTATTTCGGCCTGAAGCATCGCATGCGAGGCGTTAATTTTGGCTGGGCGCGGCGCGCTTTCGCTGCTTGCGCGTGAGCGCCACATGGTTACGTTCTGACTAACGAAACGCCCGAGGGACGCGAAACGATGAGTGAAGTGTTGCTGTTTGAAACACACGGGGCCGTCGTGACGCTCACAATCAACCGGGCGGAGTCGCGCAACCCCTTGGGCCACGAGGGCGACGGCGAGGCGTTTGCCGCCGCTGCTGCGCGCATCAACGCCGATCGCGGGGTGCGGGCTGTGATCCTGACGGGCGCGGGCAAGGCGTTCTCAGCTGGCGGCGACCTGAAAGCCATGCGCGAGAGGGGCGGTGCATTCGCAGGGCCGGGCGTTGCGATCCGCGAGCGCTACCGCAACGGCATCCACAAGATCGTGCGCAGCGTGTGGGGCATCGAGGTGCCGGTGATCGCCGCGGTCAATGGACCTGCGATCGGCCTCGGCAACGATGTCGCGTGTCTAGCCGACACGCGGATTGCAAGCGACACGGCGATCTTCGGCGCGACGTTCTTGAAGATCGGGCTCATCCCCGGCGATGGTGGCGCGTGGTTGCTGCCGCGCGTGATCGGCATGGCGCGGGCGAGCGAGCTGCTCTACACGGGCGATACGGTCGATGCACACACGGCGCTGGGTTGGGGCTTGGTTTCAAAGGTGGTTCCGGCCGCCACGCTGATGGACGAGGCGATGAAGCTTGCGCAGCGCATGGCGGCCCAACCGCCCGACGTTTTGCGCATGACGAAGCGGTTGTTGCGCGAGGGGCAGGCGACGAGCTTCGACAACATCATGGAAC
>JBKJZU010000093.1:0-9021 GCA_046715015.1 Micropepsaceae bacterium | reverse complement strand
CACCTCCATCATGTGATAGCAGGGTCCGAGCGCCAGTTGCTCGAGCGCCAGCTTCAACGACAGGGTTCCCGTGCGGCCTAGCCCGGTGCCGATCACCTTCAATGTCATGACGTCTTCCCCTTGGCGGCGCGTTCGTTCGGACGGGCTTCGTTTGCCGTCGATGCAGCAGCCTATCGCCGGATGGGTACGGTTCCAAACCCCGTTCGCGCATTGGCCAAGAGAAATCGCCGCAAAAATTGGCGCGCGACCGGCATGTCGCGCGCCTTTGAAGTCATTCGCGAACCGTCAACTACCAACGGCTGTGCCGGTGATGGCGACGCCGGTCATGGCAGTACGGATGGTTCCGCCGGTGCCAGTACCAATAGTTGTTGTACCCGTAGTCACGGTACCGATCGTACCGGCTGTGGTAGCGATACCGGTAGCACTCGTACGGATGGTGCCGGCGATACCACCGGTTCAAGCATGGGCGGCGATAGCGATTGTAGTAACCGTCGTCGTAACCGCGCCCGATATGGATCGAAAAACCGACATCGGACGCCGCCGCCGGGGCCGTATTGGCGAACGTCGCACAGAGCAACGTGGCCGCCCCAAAGACAATTGTGCTGAGAGCTTTCATCACAAGCCTCCTTCAGAGTTGCCTCCTCAAGGCGCTTGAAAAGATGCACGAAGGGCCCTGAACCAACTCTGAATGATCCGTTCAGAATCGCGCCGTCGGGTTCGCCAGAGCCATACTCAGCTTGCGACATTGAGTCAGCCGCAGCGCAGCATTTCGGACGGAGCGTTTGTAAAAAATGGGATGCGAGGTAGACGCTCGAACGCCCGCGCCCGCCCTGACTGCTTCTTCAGTGACGCGTAATTCCTTTGGGGAATGAGGACCCTGCAGCGGCTAAACGGTGGCGGGGGGCGGGGGGGAAAGATCGCTCGCCGTCGCGCCGCTGCAGGGGAACTTTATGCGTGGTGGTGCGTGCCGAGCATCATGCGCTTGATGATGTAGAAGACCGTGATGACGAGCAGGTAGCCGACATAAAGCGTCAGCGCGTAGCGCCAGTAGTCCGCTTCCATGAGCGCCGGCAGCCGGAAAGCCGCACCGTTGGACAGCACCGGCAACATGACGTCCAGAACCAAGTGGGCGATCGCCGCGCCTAGCGCAAATACGAATACCCTGCCCCAGACCGGCATGAGGTACGCCGCAACAATGGCAATCAGCAGGCCTTGAACGGCATTGATCCGGTAGAAGCCCGTTTCCATGTACGCAAAGGTTGTATTGAAGAATTCGTTGAGCGTTTCCATGAGTACTTCCCTTTCGCCTCAATGGATGATGAGGCTCTCTGGACAGGAAACGTGGAACGGGCCCCGCGGTTCCCGGGTTCGCCCAGGCGGTGTAAGCTTGGGTCTCAGCCTTGGAGGTTCTCATGCGCTACCGCCACGATCCGGACGGCCTTCGCTTACCGATCAAGCTCGATACGGCGTCGAACGGCGAGTTCGAGCCGGTTCCTCTTGAGGCTCATCACGAAGCCGCGATTGCCCACGCACATGCGTGTGTGACCGACAACGCGCGGCGGCGCGGGGTCGAGCGCCGCACGTTCATGGTCAGCACGTGCGGTGCGGCAACGACGCTGCTCGCGATCAACACGGCGCAAGCCGCGCAGGGCAAAACAGGCGGCAAGTTCGACCTGCCGCAGATCGCCGGCGTCGATCAAGAGGTTGCGGCAGCGACGCTTGAGGGCAACGAGTTCATCTTTGACGTTCAGAACCACCACGTGAACGCGCTCGGCCGTTGGCGCAATCCGAACTCCGGATGGAAGCGAGGTTTGAAGAACTTCCCGAACTCGGCGTGTGCGCACGACATCGGCAAAGGCGAGTACGCCTACGTCAACTGCTTCAACGGCGAGAACTACATCAAGGACGTGTTCCTGGACTCGGATACGCAGATGGCCGTGATGTCGATGGTGCCGTCGACATACGAAGACGCGCCGCTGACCATCGAGGAGGCGGACGCGACGCGCGCTTTGGTCGCGAAACTCGGCAACGGCGCGCGGCTGTTCCTGCACGGCAAGATCAATCCGAACCTGCCCGGCGACATGGAGCGGATGGAGGAACTGAAGAACAAGTGGGGCGTTTTGGCGTGGAAGAGCTACACGCAATGGGGCCCCGACGGCGCGGGCTATTTCCTGGACGACGAAAAATACGGCGTTCCCTTCATTGAGAAGGCGCGCGCGCTCGGCGTCAAAATCATCTGCGTGCACAAGGGTCTGCCGTTCGGGCGCCAATCCTACGAGCACTCGACGTGTCGCGACATCGGCGTCGTGGCAAAGCGTTATCCCGACATGATTTTCATGATTTACCATTCGGGCTTCGAAACGCAGCGCGCCGAAGGCGCGTTCGATCCGGCGAAGGCGGAAGCGGGCGTCGACTCGCTCGTGAAGTCGCTGATCGACAACGGGGTCAAGCCGAACGCGAACGTCTATGCGGAGCTGGGCTCGACGTGGCGCTTCCTGATGCGCGATCTTACCCAAGGCGCGCACGTGTGGGGCAAGCTGCTCAAGCATGTGGGTGAGAACAACGTGATGTGGGGCACAGACTGCATCTGGTACGGCTCGCCACAGGATCAGATTCAGGCCTTCCGGGCGTTTCAAATCTCGGACGAACTGGTCGCCCAGCACGGCTATCCGAAGCTGACAAAGGAGCTCAAGGCCAAGATCTTCGGCTTCAACGCCGCCAAGATCTACGGCGTGGACGTTCCCGCGCAGCGCAAACGCGCCGCCTCCGATGCGCTCTCGCGCGAGCGGGAGGCCTACGCCGCCGAACGCGATCCCAGCTTCGTCACGTACGGGCCAAAGTCGCGCCGCGAATTTTTGGCACTCCGGCGCGAACAAGGCGGACGCCCTTAGCCAAAGCCGAAATTGAGGGTGCAGCGGCGCCAGCGGCTCACTTACGCCGCGTTTTGGAGCGGCGCCGCCGAGGCATAAACAGCAGAAGCTGGCATACCGATCATGGCCTGGTCGCTATCCGCTCGTCTTCGCCCTGATCCAGAGGCCCGCGTCGGCGATCGCGGCGCGCGCCGCGGCGACCAGCGGAAAGAAAGCGTGCCACACATGGATCATGTCCGGCGCGATGAAGAGCGTGCACTCGACGCCTGCCTCGCCGGCCCGCGCCGCGACTGCAAGCGCGTCCGAAAGCAGCACCTCCTCCGTGCCGACATGGATGAGCAACGGCGGCAAGCTCGCAAAGTCACCTTTCGTGGGTGACACCAGCGGGTCGGTGAGTGGCGATCTTCCGGCGTAGACCGCCGCCCACTGCGCTTGGCTCGCGGTCACGATCATCGGATCGCGCTTGGCATGCGTGCGGTGGGTGTCGCCCGATAACGACAGGTCGGCCCACGGCGACATGCAGAACAGACCTGCGGGCATCGGCGCCTTCAACGCGCGCAACTTGAGCGCGGCGGCAAGCGCCAACCCGCCGCCGGCCGAGTCGCCAGCGATGACGATGTTCGCGGGGCTCATCCCTTGGGCGAGCAAGGCTTGGTACGCGCCAACCGCGGCGTCGAGCCCTTCGGGAAACGGATGCTCAGGTGCGAGCGGGTAATCGATCACGTAGGCGATTGCGCCCGACGCGGCGGAGAACTGCGCGGCAAGCGCACGATGCGTCCGCGGCGATCCGATCGCGTAGCCGCCGCCGTGGAGATAAAGGATCGCATGACGATCGCTTGCGCCCGGCGCGGCCACGCGCTCACCCGGCACGCCGGCGAGCAGGATCTCCTTCACCTTCGCGCCCTCAACGACCGGCAGTTGGCCGGCGAACGCCTCCATGCCTGCCCGTAGCGCAGCAAAGTCGAGACTCGTCGAGGGCGCCATAGGGCTTTGCGCCAGCAGTTGGCGCACGACGACAATTTCCGGATTCATGGGGCGAGAGTCTCCTTGGCTTTGAGATAATGATGGTATCACCTGGGGCTAGGTTCTGGCCAAGCGAACAAGGGCGAGCGCAAGCGAACCGTGCAGTGCAGGCAATGCAATTTTGACAATGCCGAGGGGGCGAAGTTCTGCACAGAGTGCGGGATCGCATTTGCCGACCGATGTAGCAAATGCGGCAAGGAGAATGCCTTCGGCGCGAAGTTCTGCGGCGAATGTGGGAACGCGCTAAAGGTCGAGATTGCCGTCTCTCCGCGCGGGGGACTACAAACCGCGCACGCACCGGCACCGTTCGAACCGGCGCGAACGGCAGACGGCGAGCGGCGTCATCTCACGGTCCTGTTCTGCGATCTCGTCGGCTCCACTGAAATCGCCGCCCGCCTCGATCCGGAGGATTGGCACGAGATCGGCGCCGAATATCAGCGCACGGCCGCGGCTGCAGTTGCGCGCTTCGGCGGACATGTCGCGAAGTATCTGGGCGACGGCCTCGTCGTTTATTTTGGCTACCCGAAGGCGATGGAAGACGCGTCCGAGCGCGGCGTTCGCGCAGGCCTCGCCATGGTCGAGGCGATGGCCAAGCTCAACGAGCGCTTCGCCAAGCACGACGTCAAACTTCAAGTCCGCGTCGGCATTCACACCGGCTCGGTCGTTGTCGCGCAAGGCGGCGGCAAAGAGGCCGACATGTTCGGCGATGCGCCCAACATCGCCTCACGCGTGCAGTCGGCCGCCGCGCCCGACACCGTCGTCATGACGGCAGCGACGCACGCGCTCGTCTCCGGCCTCTTCGTCGTTGAAGATCTGGGCGCGCACGCGCTCAAAGGCATCGCCGAGCCGATGCGTCTCTATCGTGTCGCGGGTACGGGGCTAGCCCGGCAGCGGACCTTCGAGGCGCGATCGCACACGCCCTTTGTCGGGCGCGAAGACGACATGCAGCTTCTGACGCGGCGCTGGCAAAACGTGCGCGACGGCGAAGGACAGCTCGTGCTGGTGATGGGGGAGCCCGGCATCGGCAAGTCGCGCCTGATGGACGAATTCCGTGCCCGTCTCAAAGGCGATCCGCATCTTTGGATCACCTGCGCCGGCCAGGAGCTGTTCAACAACACGCCCTTTTATTCCGTCATCCAAATGCTCGATCAGGGCCTCGGCTGGCGCGGCGATGAAAGTCGCGAGGAGCGTTTCGCCTTTTTGGAGCGCGGGCTTCGGACCGCCGGCCTCAATCTGGATGAGGCTCTGCCTTTGATCGCCGAGCTTCTCGACCTTCCGTTGCCGGCCAACTATCCCCCCGTCAAATTTTCGCCCGAGCAGAAACGCAAGCGCTTGTTCGCGGCACTGGCGGGCTGGGTCTATTGGGCGGCGAGCGTACAGCCGCTGGTGATTGCGATGGAGGACCTGCATTGGGTCGATCCCTCGACCATCGAGCTTTTGCAATTGCTCGCCGAGCAAGGCGCGCGGATGCCGCTGATGCTTCTCGTTACGGCGCGTCCGGAGTTTCGCGCACCCTGGCCGCTTCGCGCGCACCATGCGCAGATCACGCTCAACCGGCTCAACGACAAGCAGACCCGCGAGATCATCGCCGGCGTCGCCGCGCGCGCCGGCCTTCTTCGCGAGGTGATTGAAGGCGTCGTCAAACGCACGGACGGCGTGCCGCTCTTCGCTGAGGAGCTGACGCGGCTGATGCTCGACAGTCAGCGCCAATCGGGGTCACGCGAGATTCCGGCGACCTTGCAGGACTCGCTGACCGCGCGGCTCGACCGCTTGGGCCCGGCCAAAGACGTGGCGCAAATCGGCGCGGTGATCGGGCGCGAATTCTCCTACGAGGTACTGCGCGCCGTATCGCCGGCGAGCGAAGCCACGCTGCAGGCGTCGCTCGCAAGCCTCGCCGAGGCCGACGTGATCCTTGCGCGTGGGCTTCCCCCCGACGCGACTTATCAATTCAAGCACGCGCTCATTCAAGACGCAGCCTACGGCGCCCTGCTAAAGAGCAAGCGGCGCGAACTGCATGCCCGCGTCGCGAAAACGATCACCGAGAAATTTCCCGCAGTTGCCGAGGCTCAGCCGCAAATCCTCGCGCGCCACTGGACCGACGCCGGCGAGACCGAACCCGCCATCGCCCAATGGACCAAAGCCGCCAAAGCCGCGGACGCACGCAGCGCCTTCAAGGAAGCGGAAGAGGACTACCGCCAGGCTCACGCGCTGCTATCGACACTGCCTGAAGGGACGGAGCGCGACGCGCGCGAGATCGACTTGCTCATTCCGCTCGTAGTCGTCGCGTCCAGCAACCACGGTTGGACCTCCGCCGAGGTCGCTGCGCTGTCCGCGCGAACGAACGCGCTGGCCGAGAAAGGTGGAACTCTTTCGCAAATCGTCCTGCAGCGATTTGCAGCCACGGTTTCCGCCTGGCAATCCGGTGACAATGCGAGAGCCCGCGCGCTCGCCGACCAACTGCTCGACCTTGCGGAGCGCGAAGGTGGTGACTTCAGCTTGCGCTGCGCGCACGAAGCGCAAATCTGGACGGGTCACCACGCCGCAGACTTTGCCGGCGTCGATCGCCACTATGAAGCGTGGCTGCGTATCTGCGAGAGATCCGGATACGGTCCGTTTCCGGGCGAGACGCCGGGTGTAGCTGGGGTGGCGGGACAAAGTGCCTGGCATCTCGGCGCTTCGGGAACCTCGGACGAGCGCATGGCTCGTGCGCTCGCGTTCGGGCGGCAATCGACCAATCCCGTCGACCTCGTGATCGCGCTGACGGCAAAGACCCAATTGCTCGTGATGCGAAGACAACCCGAGGCCACCGAGGAGACTGCGGGAGAAGCGCTGGCGATCGCGGAAGCGCATGGCCTAACCGGCTTTGCCGACCCGCCGCGTTTTTTTCTTCTGTGGGCGCGCGCGCAGCTTGGCGACTACGCCGAGAATGTGACCCTCATGCGCAAAAGCATCGCCGCCATGTTGAGCAATGGTGCACGCCAGGCGGCGGCCGACGCAACCCTAAGGCTGGCCCACGTTCATAATTCTCATGGGCCGGCCGGCGAGGCGCTGACGATGGTCGAGCAGTTTCTCGAAATCTATCCGGACTACATCATCCTGCGGCCAAACGCGCTGCAGCTGCGCGGCGAATTGCGCCTGAAGCTCGGAGAGAAGGAAATGGCGGAAGCCGATTTCCGTGCCGCGATCGAGCTTGCGCGCAAGATCGGCACCAAGCCGCCCGAACTGCGCGCCGCAACGTCGCTTGCCGGGCTGTGGGCGGCTCAAGGCAAGCGTGACGAAGCCCGCGCGCTCCTGGCGCCGATCTACGCCTGGTTCACCGACGGCCTCGACACGCGCGATTTGATCGAGGCGAAGGCGGCGTTGGACGAGTTGACGTCGGCTGCATGAAAATCGCGACCTTCAACGTCAACAACATCAACTCGCGGCTGGCCAATCTTCTCGATTGGCTCAAGCGGGCACGGCCGGACGTCGTTTCGCTGCAGGAGTTGAAGGCGGCCGATACGCAGTTTCCGAGGCGCGAGATCGAAAAGGCGGGGTACCGGGCGGTTTGGCGCGGCGAGCGCGCTTGGAACGGCGTTGCTATTCTTGCGCGCGGGTTTGAGCCGGTCGTCACGCGCACGTCGTTGCCGGGCGATCCGAGCGATGGGCAGAGCCGCTATCTCGAGGCGGCCGTGAACGGCGTGTTGGTGACTTCGATCTATGCGCCCAACGGCAATCCGCAACCCGGGCCGAAGTTCGGGTACAAGCTGGCGTGGATGGAGCGGCTCATCAATCACGCTTCCACCCTGATGGCAGAGGGTGTGCCGGTCGTGATGGCGGGCGACTTCAATATCGTGCCGACCGATTTCGACATCTATGTGTCGAAGTCCGGCACGTATGCGAAGAACGCGCTGGTGCAACCGGCGAGCCGCGACGCGTTTCGACGCCTCGTCGCGCAGGGTTGGGTCGATGCGATCCGAAAGCTCCATCCGAACGAGCCGATGTATACATATTGGGACTATCTTCGGAACGCGTGGGCGCACAACTCGGGCCTGCGGATCGACCATTTGCTGTTGAGCCCGGCGGCTGCGAAGCGATTGGCCGCAGCCGGCGTCGATCGCGACGAGCGCGCCAAGCCTGGGGCCAGCGATCACGTGCCGGCCTGGATCGAACTTAAGGGTGAGGGAAAGATGCCGCGACGTGTCGCGAAGGCGCCTGCGAAGGTCACCGCCGTGAAGCCCGCGGCAAGCGCGCCGCCGAAGCCGAAGACAGGCGCGACGCGTCCGCTTCTGGTGATCGATGGCGACAATTTCGCGCATCGCTCGTATCACGCGTTGCCGAAGTCCATCATGCGGGCGGGCAAGAAGCCCGGCAACGCGATCGTGGGTTTCACCAATTTCCTTCTGCGCATCTATACGGCCGAACAGCCACGTGCGGTGTTGGTCGGCTGGGACACGCTCGACGCCTCGACCTACCGCCATGACGCTTATCCCGCGTATCAGAGCGGACGCGAGTTCGACGATGCGCTGCTCGAACAGCTGGACTTGCTGCCGGAGGTGGTCAGTGCGTTCGGGTTCGCCAATGCCAGGGGTGCGGGCTTCGAGGCCGACGACTTTCTCGCCTCCGCCGTCGCTGCGGAAGAAAAGCGCGGCGGCGATGTGCTGGTTGCGAGCGGCGATCGCGACATGTTTCAGCTCGTCTCCGCGTACACGACGATCCTGTTTCCAAAGCCCGGCGGCGTGACCGAGCGGATGGGTCCGCCGCAGGTGCGCGAGCGCTACGGCGTCGAGCCGGCGCAAGTTCCCGACTTCATCGCGCTGCGTGGCGATCCGTCGGACAAGCTGCCCGGCGCGCGCGGCGTGGGTGAGAAAGGTGCAGCCAATCTGGTGCGCCAATTCGGAAGCCTGGAGGCCATGCTGAAGGCGGGCCGTTTTCCGGAACAAGCCGACGACCTGCGGCTCTTCAAAAAGATCGCCACGATGAACCGCAAAGCGCCTTTACCGCGCCTGCCCGATCAGACGCCGACGTGGGGCAAGGCCGCGGCTTTGATGCGCAAGTGGGAGCTGAACAATATCGCCAAGCGGCTGGAAGAACTGGCTAGTGCTTAGGCTTCGCTTTCTTCTGCAGCTCGAACTGCTTGGTGCGCGTG
>JBKJZU010000092.1:0-6249 GCA_046715015.1 Micropepsaceae bacterium | reverse complement strand
GGCTACTGCCGCGCCTCGTCGGCAGCGCACGCGCCAAGGAACTGTCGCTGCTCGGTGAAAAACTAAGTGCGGACAAAGCGCTCGACTGGGGCCTGATCAATCGCGTCTACGACGACGCCGATCTCATGCCGCAAGCGATGGCCCTCGCCGAAGAACTGGCGAGCGGCCCGACCGTCGCCCTCGGCCTCATTCGCCAGCTCTACTGGCAAAGCCCGCATCACACCTACGAGGAACAACTCGACGCCGAACGCCAAGCGCAAAAGCTCGCCGGCCGCGCCGAAGACTTCACGGAAGGCGTCACCGCCTTCCTGCAAAAACGCAAAGCCGAATTCAAAGGCCGCTAGTTCGGCCGATCGCCTCGGGAAGCGCAGGAAGAAGCGCGCTTGTCCCGGCATTGGCGCCGTGAACATGAAGAAGCAGTGTCGTGTCATGCGGCCCGCGCGCCCAGCCGCCCCGCATCTTCGTCGTACCATAACACGGTACGCCCACTTGACATCCGTACCGTATTGCGGTACAAGCTGTCATGGCTATTCTGAGCTTTGCGGACGACGAGACGGAGGGCTTGTTTTACGGGAGGCGCGTCAAGAGCGTCGGCCCGCAAGTCGCAAAGCAGGCAAGGCTGCGCCTGCTTGCGTTGCATGGAGCGCCGACACTGGCAGTGCTCGCATCTCCGGGAGCAGACCTGAAGCAGCTTAAGGGCGCCAAGGCGATGTGGCAGATGAGGGTGAATCTGCAGTACCGGCTGCGCTTCGTTGTCGTCCGGGATCCGCCGCTGGAAGTTGGCGACGTTTGGTTTGGCGACCCGCACTGAGCGAGGGAGGAAGCGAATGAGTAAGAAGACCACAAGGCCCGGCGGCGGGATCGATTGGACGCGCTTTGAGGCACCCCTTCCCCACCCGGGCGAAGTGCTTGCCGCGTTGTATATGGCGCCGTTGGGTCTGACCGCCGGCGCCTTGGCGAAGCTTATGGGCCTCCGCGGCCGGCAGCGGATCGAGCGTATCGTTCGCGGTCAACAGACCATCACTGCCGATACGGCACTTCGTCTTGGACGGGTGCTCGGCACAGGACCCGAACTGTGGACGAATATGCAAGCGGCGCACGACACGTCGAAGGCCGCGATCGGCGCGCGCGCAGCGCTCGTGCGAATCGAAAGGTATGAGGCCGCGTAAGAATTGTCGCAGACATGTTTCCGCGCGTGGCCAGCGTTCAGCCGTCTGCGCGGACTTTCAAGGGGAATACGTAAGATGTCCCCGTTATTCTTCTCCGGCCGCGCCGAAGCCTTCACAGAAGGCGTCACCGCCTTCCTGCAAAAACGCAAAGCCGAATTCAGGTCGTTGGCCTGGGAGCGCACAAAGGCCAGTTCCGCTCCAACGCGCCGGAAACGCGGTTGCCGGTGCGTTTGGAATGGAGCTATCCTCCGCAGTCTGTTCGAACAAAGCGGAGGTGTTGCGATGCGACTTTCTTCCTTGATGCTTGTCTTGGTCACGGCCTCGTCTCCGGCGCTGGCTGCCGTCGAATGGTCTGGGCCGGGCTGGTACGTGGTTGAAAATAATGAAGACGCCGACACTTCGAAGTTGTTTTCAGGACCCTTTGCCGACCAAGATGCATGCAAAGCTCAGTTGCCTGACCAAAGTGACGATGACTACGTACTGACCGGCATTTCTTACTACTGCAACAGGTTCCCCACGCAGTGGCCGAGCTGAAATACAGGGAACATCTTGCGCACCCACCGCTCCTAATTCGGCTGGTCTCCGGGCACTTCGGTAAAACGCACCACGAACCGCGCTTGCCCCGACTTCGGCGCGGTGAATTTTTCGGTTTTCGTGAACCCCTCATACGTCGCCGCCAGCACGTATTTGCCCGGCTCCAAGTTCGCGAGAACCCAAGGGCTGTCGCACGTGACTTCGAACAACTGCTCGCCGCCCGCGGTCGCAACCGCCAAAACGACGTCGCTCAAATACTGAGCGGCAGCGTTCGCGAACTCGATCCGGACCGGATAGGCCGTCCACCTCGGATCGTTGCGCGCCTCGTCGCCGACGCCCGTACACACGAGATCGAGTCCGTTGACCACAACGGGCTGATCAGGCGGCAACGACTGCACGTCGGCCGCTCGCGCTGCGGTACAGCCGATCAGCACAGCCGCCGTCAATCCAACCAATTTGAGCGAATTCATGAGGACCTCCTCTGGACGTAGACCTAACGCGCAAAGCCCCAAGCCGCTCCAAACTTATCAGAAATTCACCCTCTGCGTGATAGCGCCGTCCACGATCAAATTTGCACCGGTTGTGAACGAAGACACAGGGCTCGCAAGGAACACGGCCGCATTGGCAATCTCCTGCGGCGTTCCCATACGACCCGTCGGGTTCGACTTCATGGCCGCGTTGAAACGCTCGGTCATGTTCTGCTCGATCATGTTCCAAACGCCGCCCTTGAAGTAGATCGTACCGGGCGACACCACGTTCACGCGTATCTTGCGCTTGGCGTGCTCACGCGCGAGCCCCTTCGCGTAGTGAATGAGCGCCGCTTTGATCGCACCGTAAGCGTTGGCGTTCTGCGTCTCCGCCGCCGACACCGATGAAATCATCACGAACGCCGCGTCGCCACGCTCCGCCGCCGATTTCTCCAGATGCGGCCGCGCCGCTTCGAAAGAGTTCATCGCACCCAGAATGTCGATCTTGAGCAGCGATTCCCACGCCTCGCTGTGCGCGCCCATCGTCAGCGCACTCGCGTTCGAAACCAAAATGTCGAGCCCGCCGAACGTCTTCGCAACGTCCTCGACCCATGTCCGCAACTCGGTCGCCTTCGCGATGTCGACCGCAGCACCCGTGGCGCGGACGCCTTTCTTCGAGAGCGCTGCGACAGCTTCTTCGACTTGTTCCGGATTGCGCGCACACACGCCGACGTCGCAACCTTCGTGAGCCAACGTTTCGGCGATTGAGCGTCCGATGCCGCGCGTTCCGCCAAGTACGACCGCGCGCTTACCTTTGAGTTGCAAGTCCATGATGAGGCTCCTTTGCTTTTTTCGAACCCTTGTTGTTTATGCCTAGACGAACGCGCACGCCATCAAAACTTGACGCACCGCCGCCTGCTTTCATCAGCACACAGACGAAATTTCCGTTCACCGGAGTGAACGCGAGAACGCAAAGATTTTGCGTGTCAACCCCCGCAAAAATTCAGTCACACAACCGCTCATTTTGGCTTGCACGGCCGCAAACGCTTCGCCATCTTTCTGCTCGCGAGTGGCTTTGCCGAAAGACGAGTGCATCAGACGTGCCGCAGTATTCCGCATACCCGGGTTTGCGTCCCGCCAACCCTCAACCTCGATAAGTCATGCGCAGTGGTACGCCCGCGGGCAGTCCGCGGCGCGGCCGTGTATCTATGAAGGAATGGACTGGCAAATGACGATTGGCGTTGTCAAATTTTTCAACACCTCGAAGGGCTTCGGCTTCATCGCGCCCGACGGCGGCGGCAAGGACGTGTTCGTGCACGTGACCGCGTTGCAGCGTTCGGGCATCCAAGATCTGGCAGAAGGTCAGAAGGTGAGCTTTGAGGTTGCGCCCGGCCGCGACGGACGAATTTCGGCCGACCGGTTGAAGCTGATTTCCTAAATAACGACAATCGATTTTCGCATTTCCTCGCGGCGCGCGGCTCTCGAGCCCAGCGCCGTTTTTCTTTTTCACGGCAGCATCAACTCGATCGCAATGCCGACGCCGACGGCGGCGGCCGAAACACCGAGAACCATCGCCGCAGGACCAGCGAATGCGGCAGACCCTTGCGTCCGCGCGATCAACGCCTTCACCACCGAATTCGAAATCAGCGCACCGGCAACACCAAGCCCCGCCGCATCGAGCGTCGCGCTGTGAAGTTGACTTCCCGACATTCGGCTTGCCGACACGCTGGCCGCGTCAACGTCGATCGCGCCCGACAACACGCCGGCCAGAACGACGCCCACGCCGCCGGCATAGACCTGCGCGTAGTGCGCCACGACCAACACGCAAGCGACAATCATGACGAACTTGATCGCCGCGTTCAGCATGTCGGGCGAACCCGGATCGATCGCCTGATCGTCGCGCCCTTCGAACGCGCGGCGCGCGAGCCATAGCGCGCTGCCGATCGCCGCCAACGCGCCGCATGCAAGCGGCACGATGATGTGCTGCAACAACGCGCCGTTGAGCGCGCCGACGACAAGCCCCGTTCGTATGAACATCACGCTCTGCGCCGTCGCCACGGCAGCGGCCAACGGCGGCGCAGCCGCAGGTGCCGCGTGCGATGCGCGCGCCGCCGAAACGGTCAAGCTGGTCGACGACACAAGGCCGCCGATCAGCCCCATCATCAACGCGCCTTTGTTCGCGCCAGCAGCGCGCATCGCGACGTAGCCCGCAAACCCGATCGCGGCGATCACGACGACAGCCCACCAAAGTTCGTAAGGGTTGAGCACGCCGCCCGGCCCAAAGCCCCGGTTCGGCAGAACGGGCAGCAACACCACCGAGACGACGAGAAGTTTAATCCCGGCAGTCAGCTCAAGCTCCTGCACCTGCCGCAGGAACGTGTGCATCTCTTGTTTGAGATCGAGCATCAGCACGAGCACGACACCGGCAATCGCCGCAGCCAGAACCTCACCTGCCCCGGCAAGCGCACCCAAAAGAAACACCAACAGGGCCGCAACTTCGGTCGTCGCGCCCCGATCGGCGTCCGGCCGCGACGCGTCGAAGAAATAGACCACGGCCACGAACGCAAAGACGCCGAGCACAACCGCGCCTGCAAACATCGGTCCAAGCGGAACGGCACCGACGCCCACGGCAAACCCGATCAGCGCGAGGATCGTGAACGTTCGAACGCCGGCTTCGCGCTGCCCCGACGGTTCGTCGCGCAGTTTCCAACCGCGCTCGATCCCGGCGGCGCGCCCGATCCCCCGCGCCACGATAAATCGCAAATAGAGGCTTTCGTCCGTCATCGCGCGGCCCTTGCACCACCCATCGATGATCGCGCACCATTCACCTCATGAGCAAACCCGAAAATGTCATCGTCTTGCTGCTCGACAGCCTTAACCGCCACATGGTCGGCGCCTATGGTGGCAAGGAGTTCGCGACGCCCAACATCGACCGGCTGGCGGCGCGCTCCCTGAAATTCACCAAGCACTACGTGGGCTCGCTCCCCTGCATGCCGGCGCGCCACGACATTCTCTGCGGCGCGTGGGATTTTTTGTGGCGTGCGTGGGGCTCCGTCGAGATCTGGGAGGACGCGATCACCTATCCCCTGCACCGCGCCGGGGTGGTGACACAGTTGATTTCCGACCACCCGCATCTGTTCGAAACCGGCGGCGAGAACTACCACGTCGACTTCACGGCGTGGGACTACCAGCGCGGCCACGAGGGCGATCCATGGAAGACACGTCCCGATCCAAGCTGGGCTGGCGCGCCGCTGTTCGGCCGCAAGCACATGCCGTACGACAATTCGCGCGGGTGGTTTCGCGGCGAAGAGGATTTCCCCGGCCCGCGCACGATGGCTTCCGCCGCACGTTGGCTCGACGACAACGCCGGACATCACAAACGCTTCATGCTGTTCGTCGACGAGTTCGATCCGCATGAACCGTTCGACACACCTGCACCCTACGCGTCGATGTACGATCCCGATTGGGAAGGCGCGCACCTGATCTGGCCGCCTTACTTGAAGGGCGCCATTGCCAAGGGCGTGTTGACCGAACGCCAGGCGCACCAGCTGCGCACGCAATACGGTGCGAAGCTCACGATGATCGACGCATGGTTGGGCCGCGTGCTCGACGCGATCGACCTCCATGATCTGTGGCGCAACACGGCGGTGATCCTGTGCACCGATCACGGTCATTATCTGGGCGAGAAAGACATCTGGGGTAAACCCGGCGTGCCGATCTACGACACGCTGGGCAAGATCCCACTGCTCGTCGCCTGGCCAGGCCAAAGCGCGCGCGAGATCGATGCGCTGACCACCAGCGTCGACCTGCACGCAACGCTCGCCGACATCTTCGACGTATCGACGCGCCAACGCACGCACGGCGCGTCGCTCCGCCCGCTGATCGAAGGCAGCGCAACGTCGATCCGCGATCACGTTCTGATGGGCGTTTGGGGTCGCGAGGTTCACATCAGCGACGGCCGCTGGAAGTACGCGCGAGCGCCGGTCGCAAAGAACGAGCCGCTGGCGATGTACTCGAACCGTTGGTCGACGATGCCGACGCATGTCCTCGCGCGCGAGCAGGAACTGCCGCTGCCGGAC
>JBKJZU010000091.1:0-2687 GCA_046715015.1 Micropepsaceae bacterium | reverse complement strand
AGCACGAGAAGTGCATCATCCCGCCGCCGTGGAGATAGACGACGCACGGCAAGCGCTCGGACGTGTCGGGACGGATGAATTGAACTTTGATTTCGTTTCCGTCGGGTTCGGAGCGAAATGTTTCGGTCGTGACCTTGAGACCCTTCGACGGCGCGACATCTTCGTTGTCGCAAGCCTGCAGCATCATCTTGACCATAGCCATGCGCGCCTGCGCAGTGCCCGAGTTCTCCTCGGCGATCAGTGCTTCGCGCGACGCGACGTCGCCCGCGGGTACGATGTCTGGCGCGGCCCCAAGCAGCGCCTTGATGCGCGGATCGATGCGGGGATCGTTCGTGATCTTCAAAGCCATGAGCCGTGGGTCCTTTTGTGAATGGCGTCCCCGACTTCTAACACGCCCCGTGCCGCACGCCACTCCCTCTCGGCCTGCCCGCTAGCCCCAAGCCACAATCACCGCTAGTAGTGACGAATGCTCGAGATCTTCCTCGCCTCGCTCGTCACCTTCTTCGTCGTGATCGACCCGCCCGGCGTCATTCCCATGTTTGCGACCTTGACGCAGAACATGCCCGTCCCCTGGCGCCATAGGATGGCGTGGAAGAGCGTCCTCGTCGCGAGCTTCATCTTGGCCGGCTTCGCGTTCGGCGGCGAGTGGCTGCTCGAAAAACTGCACGTCAGCCTCGACGCGTTCCGCATCGCAGGCGGCCTACTGCTTTTTCTGATCGCCATCGACATGCTGTTCGAAACGCGCACGCAACGCCGCGAAGCGCGCAACGCCAAGGTCATCGAGGAACGCCATGCCCATCCCGGCGAACACGAAGACATTTCCGTCTTCCCGCTCGCGATCCCGCTGATCGCGGGCCCCGGCTCCATCGCTTCGGTCATGCTTCTATTTTCCCAGCACAGCGCCTGGCCCGGTCGGGCTGCCGTGCTCGCCGGCGTCGCTGTGAACCTTCTCCTCACGTTCGGCGCTTTTTGGCTGGCCGCGAAGTTCTCGCACATGATCAGCGCCACGATCGCCGCCATGGTCACGCGAATCTTCGGCATCATCCTGGCAGCACTCGCCGCCCAGTTCGTCATCGACGGCATCAAAAATGTGTTTGGACTGAACTGAGCGAACTACCAATCAAACGAAGAGCTGTTCGTGGTCCTTTGGCGCCGGCAGCCATGAAGGCAGTCCAAAGTCACGCGCAAGTCGCTCAAGTCGCCGTGCATCAATGGCGGGCGGCGTAAGGTATCGAACGGGATAGAGCTGCTCGTCGGCCAGAGTGTCACCACAAACGGACCAAAAGTCGGCCCATGCTCGCATGAGAGGCCGTTCGCCCTCACCACGATTAATTACTACCGCATCGACCCGCGGAAGAAGCGTCGGTAAACTTTGCGTCCAAGTTGTCCAACCATACACACGCGCATCAAACTTGAGCGCCTCGACCTTGGCTACATACACATCGCGACTCTTACTCTCACAGTACGGCACTAAAAGCTCACGTTGCTCATGGTAGTCCCATAATTCTTGCTTTGCGCCCAGATCGCGTAGTGTTTCAAGTTCTGGGTCGGTCGGCTCAAAGCGAATCCAGCTACGACCTTGCCTCACCAATGGAAGCATGCTGACAGGTCTGCTCGCTCCTTCAATTTTCTCTTCAGCAAAGCGCGCCATCGCAACAAGCGCCTTTGTGTCGCGAGAGCCAGCCACGACCATGCCTTGCCGCGCCACCGCAATCGCAACGGGATCCCCATTTAGCGACAGCAGATCGAACAACTCTGGAAGAAGAAGACGTGAGCAGTCGTAGTGATCGTTGTATTCCGACACGTAGAAGCCGTCAGGTTCCCGCTGGAATTTGGCCGGACTTCGCTCGCGCAAGTTCATAGTTGCGCACTGAAGTAAGTTGGTAAACGACGCCTCCCACTGACGCAGATAACGCGAGTCGATTAGAGCGAGTGAAGAAGGCCGATCAATCGCGAGCCCTATCGCAAGTGTCTCACACAGCGGCTGATAGGCGCCCGTCCATTTCCCCGACTCCATGCCAAGAGACGGGTTGAGTGAATAGCACTCCAATTCTCGGCGATTGCGGATGATCGGAAGCAGCAAAGGAAGCGCCTCCTCAAGGCTCTCAATCTCGCGATTCGCCTCAAACATTGCAGACACGCACCGGTCGATCTCGCCCGGTCGCTCTGCCGGATCCGCCTTTGTCCACGCGGCATAGATATTGTGCAGAAAGAACTTCGCGTCCTTCACACCGACATCCAGTCGAAAGTCGTTGCTGTCATACGTGATCGGATACGGCCATCCCCGCTCCTTCGCACGACGGATTACTTTTTGTGCAAACCGGTCCTTGTCCGTCGGCCAGCGCAATAGGTCTCCTAGCTTCACGACATCTCCAAATCCGATTTGCGGAACGCTAACACGGTCGACAGTGGACGCCATTGCTTGTTCCGCACCGCGCCAAATCAAAAACTCCCATCGGTTGTGTTTCTGGCGACACTGCGATGGGGATGTTCTTAGGCAAGTGAGCTAGCCGAGCGCGCACCCCGCCGCCGCAGCGCCTTGTGTCATGCGCGCCTTGCGCACTTCGCCGGCCATCGCCTCGAGAGCGCCGTCGGCGAGCGACACCCCGAGCAGCCGCGCTGCGTCCACCGGGCCCGGCATTGTGATCCGCCCGGCAGGTTGAATCCGCGCGAACCCCGCGCGCCCG
>JBKJZU010000090.1:0-6160 GCA_046715015.1 Micropepsaceae bacterium | reverse complement strand
GGCATGTCGTCGGGGCCCTCTGTCCTGTGGCGGTAGAGACGCTCGTCCCATGGGACGAGCTTGCGCATGAACGTCTCAAGGTCGGCGAGGACGTCGGGGTCGGCGTTTTCTTGGATCGTTAGAGACGCGGAGGTGTGGCGGATGAAAAGCGTCAGCTGTCCGTCGCCGGAACCGGTCGGGATGCGCGCAATGTCTGGGGTGATGTTCGTGAGGCCCGGACCTTTGGTCCGGACCTGCACCGTGGTCGTCGTGAGCTTCACGCGGCTCTAAGTGTTCATTGCGTCGAAGAAGTCCGAGTTCTGTTTCGTGCTCTTCAGCTTGTCGAGCAAGAACTCGATCGCGTCGGTCGCGCCCATCGGGTTCAGGATCCGGCGCAGAACGTACATCTTCTGCAGGACCTGCTTTTCGACGAGGAGTTCTTCCTTACGGGTGCCGGACTTCAGAATGTCCATCGCCGGGAAGACACGTTTGTCGGCGACCTTGCGGTCGAGAACGATTTCCGAGTTACCGGTGCCTTTGAACTCTTCGAAGATGACTTCGTCCATGCGGCTGCCGGTGTCGATCAAGCCGGTCGCGATGATGGTCAGCGAGCCGCCTTCTTCGATGTTGCGCGCCGCGCCGAAGAAGCGCTTCGGACGCTGCAATGCGTTGGCGTCGACGCCGCCGGTCAGGACCTTGCCCGATGACGGGACGACGGTGTTGTAGGCGCGACCGAGGCGCGTGATCGAGTCGAGCAGGATCACCACGTCGCGTTTGTGTTCGACGAGGCGCTTTGCCTTCTCGATCACCATCTCGGCGACCTGAACGTGACGCGAGGCCGGCTCGTCGAAAGTCGAGGAGATGACCTCGCCCTTCACCGTGCGCTGCATGTCGGTAACTTCTTCCGGACGCTCGTCGATCAGAAGAACGATCAAGAAGCATTCCGGGTGATTGGCGGCGACCGACTTCGCGATGTTCTGCAACAGCACGGTTTTACCCGTGCGCGGCGGCGAGACGATCAACGCGCGTTGGCCCTTGCCCAACGGCGCCACGATGTCGATCACGCGCGCCGAACGATCTTTGATCGTCGGGTCGGCGATTTCCATCTTCAGGCGCCTGTCGGGGTAGAGCGGCGTCAGGTTGTCGAAATGGACCTTGTGCTTTTGCTTCTCGGGGTCCTCGAAATTGATCGAGGTGACTTTGAGAAGCGCAAAATAACGTTCGCCGTCCTTGGGCCCGCGGATCGGGCCGTCGACGGTGTCACCGGTGCGCAGCGCAAAGCGGCGGATCTGGGTCGGGCTGACATAGATGTCGTCGGGGCCCGGTAGGTAGTTCGACTCCGGCGCGCGGAGGAACCCGAAGCCGTCAGGCAGTACTTCGACGACGCCCGAGCCGGTGATTTCGACCTCTTGCTCGGCGAGTTGTTTGAGGATCGCAAACATCATGTCTTGTTTGCGCATCGCGGACGCATTCTCGATCTTCAGCTCTTCGGCGAGCTCGAGAAGGGCGGCAGGCGTTTTGTTTTTGAGGTCTTGGAGCTTCATAACGTCTTGAAGCGACATTGGAACTTACTCTCTGATGAAATTTAGGTAGGCGGTGGTGGGAGAATCGGTTTTCGGGCGGAGCCCAAAACCGATGCCTTCGAAGATGAGGATGTTCGTTCGGAAGCTGCTCGGCGCTGTAAAGGGAGAGCCGGTCCGTCGCTGGCCTTATCGGCTGCCTCGCGTGCGAACGCGATGCGGTGGCCTCGTTGGCGGACAATTTCCGGACGTTTTCGGAGGTCTTGACTACTATGTAGCCCAGCGCGCGTTCCCTGGAAAGGGGATGGCCGGACTTTAATTTTCGGCACTAAACCGGGCTTTCGGCGTTAGAAGGGTTTCACTACGACGAGTATGACAATTGCCGCCATCAGCACGGCCGGCACCTCGTTGACGATCCGAAAGAAGCGTTGGGACTTTGTGTTCCGGCCAGCCTCAAGGTCGCGGCGCCAGCGGCTCAACATGCCGTGTAACCCGCTCAGGAAGATCACCAGCAGGAGCTTGGCGTGGAACCAACTTTGGCCCCAAGCATCAAGCGTGTGCGCCAACGTGAGGCCCAGGATCCACACGAGGATCATCGACGGGTTGATAATCACCCGCATGAGCTTTCGCTCCATGGTCTTGAAGCGCTCGTCCTCCGCGCTGCCCGGCGTCACTTCGCAGTGGTACACGAAGAGGCGCGGCAGATAGAGCAAGCCCGCCATCCACGCGATCACGGCGATGATGTGAAACGCCTTCAGCCACGGATAAAGGGCGACCAACGTCTCGCTCATGCCGCTTTCCTTTCGAGCGGGCACTGCCGGCAGAGCGCCGGGCAAGCGCGCGTGCCGCCGCCAGGCGTAATCCCGTCGCGGCCCAAAGCTCCCTTCACGATGTTGGCGAGGCCTTCGATGAAGCTGGGGTGCGTTCCGACAGCGGGCACGCGGATGTAGTTCATCACACCTACTTCGGCGGCAAGCTTTGCGTAGTCGATGTCGAGTTCGACCAGCGTTTCGGCATGCTCCGACACGAAAGCAATCGGTGCGATGACGATCGCAAGGCCCTCAGCCCCTGCCCGCTTGATCTCTTCGTCGGTCGCGGGTCCGATCCATTTCAGCGAACCGACGCGGCTTTGATAGCAGACGCGCCAATCAAGCTGCGGGCGTGCAAGCTTTTCGACCAGCGCCTTCGCCGTTTGTTCGACCTGGGCTTGATAGGGATCGCCCGCAGCGATGATGCGTTCGGGAAGCCCGTGCGCGGAGAACAGCAACCGGAAGCGCACGTTGGGTGCGAGCATCGCGATGCTTTCGGCGATGAGGTCGGCTTGTGCCGCGACGAAGCCCTTGTCTTGCGGGTAGCAGCAGACCGTTGCCACCGGTGCTTTGATTTCGCGCGCGAGCCGGTGCCATTCGCGCAACGACGACCGCGATGTTGTCGTCGAGAATTGCGGATAGAGCGGCAGCAACACGATGCGGTTCGGACGGAAGCGGCGGACTTGTTCAACCACGTCGGAGGCGCGCGGGGCCGTGTAGCGCATCGCGACGAAGGTTTCGAAATGAACGCCGTCGTCGTTTGCGAGCGCCGACTTCAGGGCCGAAGCCTGATTGTAGGATTGACCCAAGATCGGCGAAGAGCCCCCCATCTTCGCGTAAATCTCGCGTGCGATCGGCGCCCGCTGTCGCGAGATCCATTTCGCCAACGCCCAGCGCATCGGTTGTGCCGTCTGGATGATCGCCGGATCGTTGAACAGGTTGAACAAAAAAGGTTCGACGGCTTCGAGCGACGACGGGCCTCCGAGATTGAACAACACGACCGCAATTCTCATGTGCGGGCGATCCGGGCGCGTCGTGGGCGCGCATCAGCCAACGTCACCGTCACGTCGTGAAAGTTCAGAACCACCAGATCTCCAGTTCGATCGACACCGCTCAAGGGCCCAACTACCTATTTATTTATAGAGATCTAATAGGATGTAGGAAGATGATGGGCGTGTGGAGAATTGGGACAAATAGCCCCTGTGCAGTCGGTCCCCAAGGTCATGCCCAGGCGCTCCGTCGATCCACATTTGGGGATGGTGAACGAAAGCGCAGATATCTAGCGCGTGATCGTACAGAGCGCGATGTGGACGGGATGTTGGGTCGTCGAGTTATTCAAAGTTTGGGACGGGCATGATCGGGACAGGCCTCTCCGTGGAGATCTGATGGTCTTGAAACGGGGTTGTCGGGGGACCAAAGGGATGGTGCTTGCATCCATGGTTTGTCCCCGGTCTTATCGGGGCTGATACACACAGGCTGATCCTCAAGGCGTGTCGTGCAGAAACAGCGCAACGCGGGCATCTACTACCACCTTCATCTCGTGTCGGACTCAACCGGCGAGACGTTGAACGCCGTGGCGAAAGCCGCGTGTGCGCAATTCGATATGGGACACGCGATCGAGCATGTGTATCCGCTCGTGCGTTCGCGCAAGCAGCTTGAGCGGGCGGTTGCCGAGATCGAAGGCGCACCTGGTCTTGTTCTACATACGATGGTGAATCAGGAGCTTCGCGAGGCATTGGAAGCGCGCTGCCGCGAGCTGGGCCAGCCGTCTGTTGCGGTCATCGATCCGGTGATGAATCTGCTCGGTGCTTATCTTGGTGCGGAAGTCAGCCATCGTCCCGGGGCGCAGCACGAGTTGGACGCCCGCTATTTTGCCCGCATCGATGCGCTCAATTTCACGATGGCCCATGACGACGGGCAAAGCGCTGCGACGTTGGATCGGGCGGATGTGGTGTTGGTGGGCGTCAGCCGGACGTCGAAGACGCCGACTTGTATTTATCTTGCCAATCGCGGGATTAAGGCCGCGAACGTGCCGATCGTGCTTGGCGTCTCGCTGCCCGAACAGCTTTACACCGTCACGTCGCCGCTTGTTATCGGCCTGCTTGCCAGCCCCGAGCGGCTGATCCAAATCCGGAAGAACCGGCTTCTGTCATTGAACGAGGAGACGGAGACCGAATACGTCGATCTCGATGCGGTCAGGGCCGAGGTCGCTTTTGCCAGGCGGCTCTTTGGGGAAAAGGGTTGGCCGGTGATCGACGTGACGCGCCGCTCCATCGAGGAGACGGCGGCGGCGGTGATTGCGCTCCACTCGCGCGCCCGCCAGCCGGTCGCATGAGCGCGGTTATTCTCGCGTCAGGCAGCACGACACGTCAGAGGTTGTTGCGTGCAGCCGGTGTGTCTTTCACTGTCGAGGTCGCAGGCGTGGACGAGGCGGCTATTATCGAGTCGTTGGCCGCGGAGAAGGCGCCGCCGCGGGATGTCGCGGATTTCCTGGCCGAAATGAAGGCCGTGAAGGTGAGCGCGCGGCATCCGCAGCCGTTCGTGATCGGTGCGGATCAGGTTTTGAGTGTCGGCGCAGAGTTGTTTCAGAAGCCCGGCACAAAGGCGGGCGCGCGCGAGCAGCTTCGCCGGCTGCGGGGCAAGACGCACGTGCTTTCGTCGGCCCTTTCTGTTGCGCGCGAGGGTTCTGTAGTCTGGCGCGTGGTTCAGGAAGCGCGGCTTACGATGCGCGATTTTTCCGATGACTTTTTGGATGCGTATCTTGCGGATACGGGTGAGGAGATCTTGGGAAGTGTCGGTGCGTATCATGTTGAAGGACGCGGAATTCAGCTCTTTTCCCGGATCGACGGTGACACCTTTACGATCTTGGGATTGCCGCTCGTGCCGCTGCTCGATTTCCTGCGAACGCATGGCATGTTGAAGACATGACGATTTCGGGTGCAGCGAAGCTGGCGGGTGTTGCGGGTTGGCCGATCGGGCACAGCCTATCGCCGGCGTTGCACGGGTATTGGATCGCCGAGTACGGATTGGATGCAGCCTATGTGCCGCTTGCGATCGCGCCCGATGGGTTTGCGGATGCATTCAAGGCATTGCCGAAGCTCGGGTTCCGCGGACTGAACGTGACGCTGCCACACAAGGAGGAAGCGTTTCGGCTTGTCGATACGCGTGACGAAACCGCAACGGCGACGGGCGCGGTCAACACGGTCGTGTTCGAAGGGGGGCGCGTGCACGGGCGCAACACCGACGTGTTTGGGTTTGCGGAATCCCTGCGAGAAACCGGGTTTGCTTCGCTCGCTTCCGCAGATGTTGTTGTTTTGGGTGCGGGTGGTGCCGCGCGGGGTGTGGTCGCCGCGTTGTTTTCTCTTGGTGCATCGCGGGTTTATTTGGTCAATCGGACTGCAGAGAGGGCTCACGCCTTGGCTGCGCATTTTGGTTCGCGCGTTTCAGTTCAAGAATGGAGTGCATTGCCTGCCTTGCTCTCCGCGACTGGAATGCTTGTGAACACGACGAGCCTCGGCATGGTGGGTCAGCCGCCGTTGGAGATTGATTTGAAGCCGATGCGGCAGGGCGTTGTCGCCGACATCGTGTACCGACCGTTGGAAACACCGCTGCTCGCGCAGGCGCTTGCGCAGGGACTGAAGACGGTCGATGGGCTGGGTATGCTTTTGCATCAGGCGCGGCCTGGCTTTGCCGCTTGGTTCGGGGTTGAGCCTAAGGTGACACCGGGGTTGCGCGCGCATCTCGTTTCCATTCTGGAAAGGCGGCACTGATGCTGATCATTGGCCTCACGGGTTCGATCGGCATGGGCAAGACCGAGACCGCGAAGATGTTTTCGCAGCACGGCGTTCCGGT
>JBKJZU010000089.1:0-2583 GCA_046715015.1 Micropepsaceae bacterium | reverse complement strand
TGCGCAAAAAGAACATTCTGGCGACGGCGGCGCAGAGCTTTGCGATCACCGCGGTCATCACTGTCGTTTGGGCGGTCATCGGCTATTCGCTGG
Source organism: Micropepsaceae bacterium (assembly GCA_046715015.1). Taxonomy (GTDB): domain Bacteria; phylum Pseudomonadota; class Alphaproteobacteria; order Micropepsales; family Micropepsaceae; genus SZUA-430. Next base: position 2,490 of record JBKJZU010000089.1, on the reverse strand, counting down.
CATTCACGAACGGCGGCGCGAACCAAAGCCTGATCGGCGGGTTGGACCGTTTTCTGTTGCGCGGCATGGGCTCGGGGAGCGCGCATTCGCTTGCGGCTACGATCCCGGAAAGCGTGTTCATGACGTTTCAAATGACGTTTGCGGTGATCACGCCCGCGTTGATCTGCGGCGCGTTCGCCGACCGCATGAAGTTCTCGGCTCTGATCGCGTTTATGACGCTGTGGTTGCTCGCCGTCTATTCGCCGATTGCGCATTGGGTTTGGGGTGGCGGGTTCTTGGGGACCATGGGCGTGCTCGACTTCGCCGGCGGTACCGTCGTGCACTTCAACGCGGGCATCGCAGGGCTTGTGTGCACGATCGTGCTGGGGCGGCGCACCGGCTTTGGTTCGGAAGAAATGGCGCCGCATAATCTGCTCTATGCGCTGACGGGTGCGTCTCTGCTTTGGGTCGGATGGTTCGGTTTCAACGCGGGGTCGGCGGTTGCCGCGAACGAACTTGCGGGCATTGCGATGGCGAACACGCAGATCGCCGCGGCCGCAGCGACCGTGTCGTGGATGTTCTTCGAGTGGCTGGTCGTGAAGAAGCCCAGTGTGTTGGGCTTGCTTTCCGGCGCAGTGGCGGGGCTTGTCGCAATCACACCCGCGGCGGGTTTCGTGGCGCCGGATGGCGCGCTCATCATAGGTCTTGTTGCCGGCGTCGTTTGTTACATCGGCTCGGTCTGGCTCAAACGGATCTTGGGCTACGACGACTCGCTCGATGCGTTCGGTATTCATGGCATCGGCGGCGCCGTCGGCGCGGTTTTGACCGGCGTGTTCGCGCTTTCGAGCGTCAACAGTTTGGGCAAGGGGTTGATCGACGGCAATCCGGACCAAGTGATGACGCAATTGTTGGGCCTTGGTTACGCAGGCGTGTACTGCGCCGTCGTCACGTTCGTCATTTTGATGGTGCTTAGCGCGACGTTGGGGCTTCGCGTGTCGCACGAGGAAGAGCTGGAAGGGCTCGATCTTTCGCTACACGGCGAGAAAGTTCATTAGCGGTTTGAAAAAGAGAAAAGGGGTATCTCGGTCATGAAGTCCAAGTTTGTAGCTTTCAGCAGTCTTGTCTTGGCGCTATCGGCGACGCTGCCGGCGGTGTCGCGCGCGGATGACGAGCCCGCGTGGGGGCCGTTCACAGCGAACATCGCCTTGACGAGCGACTACCGCTTCCGCGGGCAGTCGCAAAGCCAAGGCGAACCCGCGGTGTCGGGCGGCATCGACTACACCGGGGGCTCGGGGTTCTTCGCAGGCGTTTGGGCGTCGAACGTCGACTTCAACGACGCAGCGGAGACGTATCTCGAGGTCGATCTTTACGCAGGGTTCACCGCCGCGTTGAGCGAGACCACGACCGGCACGATCAAAGCGGTCTACTACTGGTATCCGACGGCGAATTATCCGCCGCTCGCGAACGAGAACGACTACTTCGAGCTGATCGGCAGTCTGGCGCATGACTTCGGCGGGTTCTCCGGCACGCTCGAAGTCGCGTGGAGCCCGGACTACTTCCTCGAGTCCGGCTCATCGGTCGAACTCGCAGGCGGGCTATCCGTGCCGATCACCGACAAGCTCTGGTTCTTCGACGGCGGTGTCTCAGCGTCGGGACGCGTCGGCTATCAGTGGATCGACGAGAACGCGACGTTCGGCACGCCCGACTACGTGTTCTACGATATCGGTCTGTCGGCGAAAGTTGCGAACGTGACGCTTGACGTGCGGTGGGTCGATACGGACTTGAGCAGGCCGGACTGTTTTGGCGGTACGAATCTCTGCGAAGGCGGCGTTGTCGCGACGCTGACGCTTCTGTTGCCGGGTTAGGTGTTGTGTGGCAGCGCGGGCCGCGCGTCTTGCGCCCGCGCTGTTAGTCCGAGCTACCGCGCAGTTCGGGGTGCGGCGCTGGCGGTGGCGGCGGATCGAAGCGGAACTCGTCGACGGGTGCGTCATAGGTTCCCGGATCATAGGTTCCCGCTTCGGCGAGGCTCGGGTAAGCGAGCAGCGAGCCCGTCACGATCACGGCGCCGACGACGGTGAACGCAACCGCGAATCTTGCGGTTGCCGCGAACCAACCGTCGGCGGTTTGGAAGCGATCCCACCAGCTGAGCTTTTCTTTGCGCGGGCGAAATTCGCCCAACATGAGACGCGGGTACTCGTCGGGCACGACCGGCGCCGCCGGAGCGGCAGGCAGGCGGGCGCGAGAGGCTAGCGCGGTCGCGACCTCGTCTTCGGCGAGAAGAAGTTCTTGCAGCGCGCTGCCGCGCACCGACATCAGCAAGCCCGTGGCCGCGTTCACCCAACCGTCGATCACGTTCAGCCAGTCGCTGATGTTCTCGTCGCTCGCTGGTGGCAGATTGAACTCGCCAAGGGCCTCTTTGTAGTTGGTGATCTCCGCGCGTTTCGCCGTGCGCTCGTCGAGGGCGAGCGCGAGCCCGTGCTTGTGAACGCTTTCGAGCGCGCGGTGCAGGTC
>JBKJZU010000088.1:0-2918 GCA_046715015.1 Micropepsaceae bacterium | reverse complement strand
GTTCGATCCAAGCCGGCAGCGCGAACGCGGCGCGGTGGACGGCTGGCGTGTAGTAGTCGGTCTTAATACGGGCCGCGGCGAAGGCGGTTTCCAAGCCTTGCCACTTTGCGGGGTCGCCCAGGATCGCATCGTTCGAGACCCAGGTCAGCGCCATGAAGCCGCCGATGTAGCTGGGCACCACCGCGAGATAGACGCCGCAATAGCGGAACGTGCGTTGCATTTGCTTCAGCGTGTCGACCAGTTCCTCCGGCTGGAAGAACGGCACGCCGTTTTGAAACACCGCGAAGCCGCCCGGCGCGAGCGCTTTGGCGATGCGTTCGTAGAATGTGTCGCCGAACAGCACCTCGGCTGGGCCCACCGGGTCCGGACGGTCGGCGATGATGAGGTCGAAGCGGCCGTGGCTCGACTTGTCGGCCAGGAAGACGAACGCATCCTCGATTTGGATCTTCAGCCGCTCGTCGGCGAAGGCAGCGGCGTTTACGATGCTCAGATGCTGCCGCGACAAATCGACCACCCGCTCGTCAATTTCGACGTTGAACACGGTTTTCACGCCCCGGTGCTTGAGCGCTTCCTCGGCGATGGCGATGTCGCCGCCACCGACGATCATGACCTCTTTCACGGAGCCGTGTTCGAGCATCGGCACGTGCGTCAGCATCTCGGAGTAACCGCACTCGTCGCGGGTCGTCAGCTGAACGATGTCGTCGAGCACGAGGACGCGTCCGTTGCGCTTCGAGTCGAAGATCTTGATGTCTTGAAAACGGCTCTTTTCCGACACTATCGGCTTGCCTTCGAGCTCGATCGTCTGGGCGAAACCGGGATGAAGTTTCTCCAGAAAAGTGTTCGTCATCGGCGTCGGCTCCTGATTGTCGTGAGAGAAGGAAGTGAGCGTCGCTAAGGGCGCGCTGGCGGTCGGCGAAAGGCGCGCTCATATAGTGCCGTCGAGTTTCGCGCGCAACGCGTCAGCTGTCGCTTCCCGCGCACTCGTGCATCACCTGAAGAAAAAATTAGCCACTTGGGTCCAAAAAACCTTGCATGCGGGGCAAGCGTCCATATATTTCGCCCCCTTCCGCAATTCGGGTGGAATCACCAAGAGGCGGGCTTTGGCGGCGTGAGTTCCACGCCACTTGGTCACCCTAAAGGTGCATCTGTTCTTCTGTTTCGGAGAGGGCGCCACATGGCTCTTCCTGCACGCAAAAGAATGGCTGTCGAAGTAACGCAGTTCCCCGTGAACCGCGCCAGAACGAAGCCCGTTCCGGCTCCAATTCCCACCGTGGAAGCGGACGAAGACCGTAAAGACTATTTCATCACTCGCAACGGCGTAACGTTTGCGGGCAGCCACCTGATCCTCGACCTGTGGGACGCCCACGATCTTGACGATGAAGCCAAGATCGAAAAGGCACTCAAGGACGCGGTGACGGCTGCCGGAGCAACGCTCTTGCACATTCACCTGCATAAGTTCGAGCCGAACGGCGGCGTGTCGGGCGTTGCGGATCTCGCTGAGAGCCACATCTCCGTGCACACCTGGCCGGAAAAGGGCTTTGCCGCTTTCGACGTGTTCATGTGCGGCGCGGCACAGCCCACGAAGACGATCGCCGTGCTCGAGGCCGCATTCCGGCCGAAGCGCGTCGTCGTCGGCGAACACAAGCGCGGGATCGTGTAAGCGATCAGCCGTTGGACTGACTTAAGGCCGCCCGGCGACAACCCGGGCGGCTTTTTCTTTGGCGTCTGTCGCGCAATTAAGCATGCCACCACCATTTCACCGTAAGCGCGGTTGAGATTTACTTTGGGTGCCGTAGGTTGCGCCACCCGAGCCCCTTAACCCCCAGGGTCCCGCATGAGCCGAGTTCCGCATGGCGGTTGACCGCCTGGATGCCGTCGTCATCGGCGCGAGCGTCGAGGGCTTGGTCGCGGCTGCCGCGCTGGCGACGGCGGGGCGGGCGGTGACGGTCGTCGAGCGGCGGGCGGACGGCGCGGCGATGGGCGAGGGCGCTGATGCGGTCATCAGCGCCGCCGTGGTGCGCGAACTCGACCTTACATCTCACGGGCTTCGGTTTGCCGCGGCGCCGCCGATCGTGGGCGTCAGCGGCGAGCGCGCTCTCATCCTGTGGCCGGAGCTTCATGCCGCGCAGTCGAGCGTTGCCGCTCTGTCGGTGCGCGACGCGGAGGCCTTGGAAGGATTTTATGCCCGTCTCGCGCGGGCCGCGGTGCCGGAAGAAGTGTCGGCGGCGGCGTGGCTGACATCGGCGCATGGCGAGCCTAGCGAGGCGATGCTGTTCCGGCTGACGTCGGTGGCGCGGGTTCTCGACGAGGCGTTCGACAACGAGCTTTTGAAAGGCGTGCTCGCGCAGGGCGCCATCATGGGCACTGGTGCGGCGCCGTACGCGCCGGCATCGGGGCAGTTGCTAACGCGCCAGTCGCTGTTGGCGCATGCGGTGCCGGAGGCAGGGCACAGGTTCGTGGCCGGCGGCGAGCGGCGGTTGCGCCAGGCGTTGCTCGCGCTGCTCAAGTTCTACAACAACGCCGATGTCGTCTTCGGCGCCGAGGTGAAAGAGATCGCGACGGAGCGCGAGGCGGCTTCGGGCGTGGTGCTTGCCGACGGCAATGTGTTGCGCGCACCGCTTGTGATTTCGGCGCTGGCGCAGGAGCGGGTCGGCGCGATGCTCACCGGCTTGAAGCGTGCGCGTCCGGCGCACCTGGCGCCGAGAGCGTCTGTGGAGCCCGCACAGGTCAAGTTGACGATCGGCGCTCTACCGAAGCTGCGCGGTGTCGATGCGGCTACGCTGGCTTCTGGGGCATTCATGAGGCTGAACCGGTCGATCGCACGTTTGGTGTCTGCGCATGGTGCGTTTCGCGGGCTGTCGCTGCCCGTGCAGCCGTGCCTGGACTTGCGCTTCGTGCCGCGCGCGGAGGCGAAGGCG
>JBKJZU010000087.1:0-2761 GCA_046715015.1 Micropepsaceae bacterium | reverse complement strand
CGCCGCCGCCGTCTTGTTGGCCGACGCAGCCCCGCCGCCCACACCGGCCGCCTGTCCCGTTGCCGGAAACTATCGTGTCGCCGGAACCAACCCGGGCGGCGGCAACTACGAAGGAACGGCAACGATCACGGCGCGCGACGGCGAATGCTACATCCGCTGGTCGCCGCCGAACGAGTCCGAAGGCACGGGCACCTACGCGAACGGCCGCCTCAAAGTCCACTTCCGCCCCCTCGCGGGCGGCGAAGGCGGCGAGGTCATCTACACGCGCCAGCCCGACGGCTCGCTGAAAGGCACCTGGTCCCTCTACGGCGAAGGCGGCGGCCAGGGAACGGAAACACTGACGCCGCACTAATCGTCGGAATGGCGCCCAAGGCAGCCTGGGACCGCGGGCGTCCCGCCCGCTCTGCAGCGGTCGGATGTCATCGACGATTCACGGCGACTGCTGATGCATCTGTTGAGTTTGGACTGACTCATTCTTTTGCCCTTGCATTGAGAACAAACAAAGAACTAAATGCTCCAGAACACAATGATTGACGATTGTAACTTATAAGTTACAATCGCTCGGTATGATCGATGATCGAAATACGCCAAAGCGAGACGTTCGCCGAATGGTTGGACGGCCTGCGAGACGAGCGCGCCCGCGCCAAGATCAACGTTCGTATCCGGCGGCTGTCGCTCGGCAATCCGGGCGACGTCAAATCGGTTGGCGAAGGCGTCGGTGAGCTGCGCATCGACTATGGACCGGGCTATCGCCTGTATTTCGTTCAGCGTGGAGCGCAGCTGGTTGTTTTGCTGTGCGGCGGCGATAAGACGACCCAGGCGCGAGATATCGAAAGCGCAAAGGCGATGGCAAAGACGATGAAGGAGCAAGACGATGGCCGTTAAGACGAAACCGTGGGATGCCGCCACGCAGCTCGACACGCCGGAACGCATCGCGCTCTACCTGGAAGCGGCGTTCGAGGACGGCGATCCGGCGCTCATTGCAGCGGCCATCGGCGATGCCGCGCGCGCCTACGGCATGACGCAGCTCGCAAAAGATTCAGGCCTCGCGCGCGAGGCGCTCTATCGCGCCCTCAGCGAAGACGGCAACCCCGAACTCGCCACGGTCTTGAAAGTGCTAAAAGTCTTCGGCCTGAGACTTTCGGCGGTGGAGGAGGAAGCTGCTTGATCGCGCGGCGTACCGGACTGTCAGGTGTCACCGAAACAAAACCGTTGAAGGAAGCCTAAAGCCCTGTGACGCCGGCATCCTGCCAGCCTTTGCGGAGCGTGAACCTCAAGTGCGATCTATGGGGACACCATAACCTGTCGCCGCAATTCATGTCGAACGTTCTTGCGGCCTTCGACATGCAACTGCCCGAACCGCCCGACGCTTCAGCGCCGCAATGGTGCTTCGCGCCCGGCCGCAACGAGCGCGGCACCATCAGTTACTGCGTCTGCTACGACCGCGAAGGCGGCGCGCAACTGAAGGACGGCGACCTCTGCGCGGGCCCTCTGGGCACGATCGCCAAAGGCACCGCCGCCGCCTGCCGCCAACGCGAAGCGACGCTCCTTCCGCTCCAAAAATTAGGCGCGGTCAGCGCCCCTTTAGTTCCGCTCGCCGTGCCTGATCACGCCACGTCGCGTAGAGCACGTGTTGTTGGTACGCAATGTGAATTCGCAGTTGCGAAACCTCGCGCATGCCAAGCGAGAGCGTCGTGTCAAGAAAGTCGCCCATCACCACGCGCGCGTTGCGAAATTGGAAGCCCGACAAATCGAGAACAGGAAATACATAGACGTAAAGTGGCAGACTGTTGCCACCTTCCACAGCCTGATCGCGCAGCCTTCGGACGCCCGGTGTTTCCGGTGTAATTCCAAACACAGTGCGCGCCGTGCGAAGATTCATAAGCGTGTGGCTAGCGCCGGTTTGAAGCGTCGTGTCGATCTCGTGACCGTTTGCTGTCACTTTCAGATCGGGAATGTCGTCCACGAGAACGAACGGAATTTCGCGCCATGACTCATCCCAGCCCACTGGCTTGGTAGCGCACGAAAAGCTCGACTTGAATAGCGTCACCGTAGGGCCATCGATTTCGATGTCGAATTTGGACAAGTTGTCTGCGCCGAGAACGCCGCCGCCCTTAAGCTCGGGACCGATCGCCATCACGAAGAACGGCGCATCGCGTACTGTGTAACCACCTAGATCGAAAGCGGGGACGCGGACGCTGTGCGTGGACTCATCGCCAGCCACGCCGCGCAACCGTTTGGACTTGAGCACGCGAGTCCGCCGCAGCCCAAGCTCCGACACGATTTCCGGGACTAGCTCGCTCCAGCCGCCAGTCACTACCGCCAACTCGGTCTGTCGTGCGCCGAAAGTCGCCGGCACGAACACGATGCCGCTATCACTCACGCGCCCGTCCAGCCGCGCAAGCGCGACCGGCATGCACGCATCGCGCGCCTGCACTGGTTGTTGAAGCAAGACCGCTGCGAAGATCAGCAATGCCGAACCTCTGATCATGGAGTCCTCCAATTACGGCGACACGATACGGTTCCCAGAGTCGTACTTGCGGTTCCGGGCGCTTTCGACACCCTCAAGACTATCCAAAAACGCACCCATAACTTGAATTACGGAGACACGATACTTATTTCCGCCGCTTCCGCGCCCTGAGTTCCCGCTTCGCCTCAGCCACCAGCGTCTCGTGCGCCACGACCGCGCGTTCGTCTCCCCGGCGAGGCTTCTCGTCGCTACCGATCGAGTCCAGCACCTTCAGCGCGCGCGCCACGTCGC
>JBKJZU010000086.1:0-3626 GCA_046715015.1 Micropepsaceae bacterium | reverse complement strand
GAGTAAGATTCACACGAAGCAACGAAGTAACGAAGATGAGTAGGAACTGCACTTCCTTTTCGTTGCTTCGTTGCTTCGTGTGAGTCGTATTCCTGCTGAGAAGTCGTGGGTGGTCCGCCTTCGCGGACCATGACAGTTGGTTTTGGAGACGCCGTGCCCGCGCCCCTCACCAAAGGCAACGCGAGAGGGCTACCGCTTGCGGGCGACGAGGAAGATGCGCGGTTCTTGTTTCTTCTTCGTGCCGTGGCGGTCGCGCTCGACGATGTCGAAGCCGGCGGCTGCGATGTCGCGCTCCAGCTCTTCAGCGGTGAAGAACGCGACGGACGGGGCGAGCCCGACCCACTGCGCCGGGCGCACGATCCAGCGGATGAGCGGGGTCATCTCGCCCAGGCACGGCGTCTTGGAAACGAAGAGCGCGCCCGGCTTCAACAGGCGACGCACGGCGGCGAGCGTGTGGCCAAGTTCCGGCAGAAGATGCAGAACGTTGAAGGCGAGGCCCGCGTCGAAGCTCGCGTCGTCGTAGAGCGCCGTCGCCGGCGTCGCCACCGCGAACGTGACGTTGAGGGCGCCTTGAGCCTCCGCCTTTGCCTGCCCGATGGCGATCATCGCCGGCGCAAAGTCGGTCGCCACGTAGCGCGCGACGGAGGGCGCGAGCTTGAGCGCCGTCGTGCCCGAGCCGCACCCGAACTCGATGGCTTCGTCCGTGGCCTTTAGATAATGGCGCGTGCGTTCGAGCGTGCGCTCGTAACCGGCCGTGTCGCCAACAGGGCGCGCCGCGTATTTGCGTGCGATGCGATTCCAGAAGCGGGCGTCTTTGTCGGCGGTGGGCTCAGTCATCGGCTTTGCGCACCAGCGCTGCCTCCGAGTGGAAGCGCGGGCGCCAGTGTTCGATTGTGGCTACGAAGATGCCGCTTACGATCGCGGGATCGGCGGCGAGCAGCGCCTCGGCCTCAGTGCGGGTTTCGGCGTAGACGATCGCCATGCCGCCCTCGCTCGTCACGAAGCCGCCGCCCGCGAACAGGCGGCCGCCGTCGAGCAGCGACTGCATGTAGGCGCCGTGAGCCTTGAGCCCCTGCTCCGCCATCGGCACGCCCGCCTTCCACGCGGTGCAGGGCCGATAGGTGATCACGAACAACGCGCGCGCGGGTGCTGCGCTTTCGGCCTTGGTCGGCGCCGCATCGCCTGCGTGAGCGATGCTTGCGGCCAACGCCACGGCGACGAGGCCTGCCTGTGCGATCCGTCTCAGCCACATCATGGTGTCACCGTCTTGTCCCGAAGTCCGTTCATTCTTGGGGCGCGCCGGAGTTTACCCCGGCGGGCGACGGATGCGGTACAAGAAAAAGGGGCGGACACGTGTCCGCCCCTTGCTGCAGCTTGCGCCCTGTCTTACCTGTAGGTTCGGTCCATTCCGCCCGTGCCAAGCGTCGTGCGCTTGTCCATCGTGCGGACCACAGAATCCCCTGAGGTCCGATCCATTCCATTGTACTGCATCATGATGGCTTGGACGGCGCCGACGTCCGCGTCGGGCACGCGCACCGACACCAGCGTACCGCCGCTGCGGATACCTTCGACGTAGGTTTCCGCGTCATGATCATCGACGCCGGCGTCGACCAATGCGCCGATCAGTCCGCCACCGGTTGCTCCGACTGCCGCGCCGACGGCGGTTGAAATCAGCCAGCCCGCGCCCAGTAGGGGGCCAAGGCCCGGAATGGCGATCGCGCCCAAGCCTGCGAGGAGACCGGCACCGCCGCCCAACGCGCCGCCGACGAGAGCACCATCGGCTGCGCCGTCGGCCACGGTATCGCTCGTGCCAGCGGTGCCGCGCATTTTGCCTCGGTCAGCGACCTTGTTGGTGACGATGCTGATCTCGTCATGAGGCACGCCGGCCGCCTCGATCTCGCGGACGGCATCTGCTGCATCGTTGTGGTTTTTGAACATTCCATTCACTGTCGTCTTCATGTCATTCTCCTAATGTGGTTCGAGGTTCGCGCAATGCGAAGCTCATCGGTGTGGTCGGCCTTGTAGTAAGAATTGGTCCCGCGGGTATCGCCGTCATGCTTTGCCTTCCCGAACGCGAAGGTTGCGCTTAACGCCGATCGAGTTGGGCTGCGCCGGATCGGTTGCCGGTGGACGCGGCTTCGACGGTTGCAGCCGCTTTTGCGCGATGGGACCTGAGCGCGCCTGAAGCGACGCGTTCCAATCACCACCGCCGCCGTAACGCCGACAATGACCCGCGATCATTGTGGTGCCAGCGGTTTCGCCAGGGGGCCCTGTCACAGTCGCCCCGGATTTCGCTCCTTTGAGGATTGCAAGGAGACAACTCGGCTAGAGCACAACAGTTCCGGCGCTTGGCGGTTGGTTGCGCGCGGTGTGGTGACGAACGCCAACAGTGTCCGTCACGCGCCTATTTCGATTTGGCGCAGGAGCCAATCAGCAAGCCGCACGTTCAAGCCCTTCGATGACGGCATATCACTGTAGATGTGATCGCAGCCGCGGGGACTCTCCGGCGGGTTCAGCGCACCGTTTCATTCTCTTTGGGCGTCGAGGGGCGGCGGGTTTTCTTTTCGGCCTTGGGTAGACCCATTCCATGATCGCGATGACGAACGCCGGCTGCAAGGTCTGGGTTGCAGCCAGCGCGGCGTAACGGGCGGCGCGTCCCGCGATGATTAGCGGATCGGCCTGATCGTGCAGTATTCGAAGCGGAGGTTATCGCAGTAGCTGCCCGAACAGCCGATGCGCCGGATGAAGGCGCCGGGGGCCGCAACTCTGCGAGTTCGCGCGTCTTCCTCGGAAACGGTGGTGCGCGAGACGGTGCACACCGGTCCCGCCTTCGAATCGATCGTCACCTGCCGGGGATCCGATCCGTCCGGGCGGATGGGTTGCATGAACAGCTGAATGTCGTCGCAATAAGCGCCGCGGCACCGGATGCCCACGGCCAGCGCAAGCGGGTCGTGCAAAATGGGCCACGTCGAGCCTGCGAAAGATTGCGTTGCCGGCGCGCCCGTCAGTTCTTCCGAGAACCACTTCGTCCAATATCCTTGGCCTGCGCTCTGGCGTACGCCTTGGGGAAGATAGCGCCCGCAAACCGGGTAGACATTGTCGCAATAGCGGCCGGTGCAGCCGACATCGACGAGCGCGAATCCGGCCGGGCAATAGGAAACGCAGTCCGGCGACTCGTCCGAGATGGCGTCCATGTTCACGATGTTGCCGGGATATTGCTGCGGCGGCGACGAGACCGACCATTCGCACGAATTGGCGCTGGCGGGCGCGCTTGAGAGTGCGAGCGCGCACAGCCCAAGGCAAAAGACAAAAAGCAAAGCGTGCTGGCGTTGGTACACGATGTTTCCCCCGGGGCCTCGCCCCCCAGCGTACGCCGTCCGAGCGGGCGCGGCAATCGCTGCGCGCCAATGCGCCTCTTCGCAACGCGGCTGGCGCCTCTTCTTCGAGGCGGTTTCAGCGAACCGTCTCTTTCTCTTTGGGCGTCGAGTCGCGGCGGGTCTTCTTCTCGGCCTTGGGCTTGGGCAGGAGCCGGAAGCGCGTTTGACACCACGCGAAATCGACGCCGACATCGATCAGCGCATCGGACCGTCCGCACGGGCAGACGAATTCCATGATCGCGATGACAC
>JBKJZU010000085.1:0-2892 GCA_046715015.1 Micropepsaceae bacterium | reverse complement strand
GATGATGCGGATCGGCGGCTTTTGCGTCAGCATGGTGCGCACTTGGACCGGCGATGTGTGCGTGCGCAGGAGGTGGCGCGTGCCGTCGGGCTTGGGCTTTAGGTAGAACGTGTCGTGCATTTGCCGCGCCGGGTGTTCGGGCGGGATGTTGAGCTTCGTGAAGTTGTAGTCGTCGGTCTCGATGTCCGGGCCTTCGGCGATGGCGAAGCCCATGTCGGCGAAGATCGCCGTCGCCTCATCCAGGATTTGCGTCACCGGGTGGATGCGGCCCGGCATCTCCGGCCGCACGGAGAGCGTGACGTCGACGCGTTCGGATTTGAGCTTCGCCTCAAGCGCAGCGTCGCCGAGTGCAGACTTGCGTTCGGCGAGTGCGGCCGTCACGCGGTCGCGCATGCCGTTGATGATCGGGCCTTTGGTCTTGCGCTCGTCCGGGCTCATGGCGCCGAGCGTTTTTAGCGCCTCGCTGATCGAGCCTTTTTTTCCGAGCAGCTCGACGCGCGCGGCTTCGAGCGCGGCTTCGTCGCCGGCGGCCGCGATGCGGCCTAAGGCTTCGCGTTCGAGTGAGTCGAGGTCCTGCATTTCAAATTCTCCAACGAATCGCTTCGCGCCGCTCTGAGCGCATGTTTACGCACTCCGGCCCCTAGGGTCAGAGGGCACCGCGATCCGAAGCGTTAGAGACTTGAAACGCCTACGCCTTCGCCGCGCTTGCCGCCTGGTCGACCAGGGCCTTGAAGGCCTCGGGCTCGCGCACGGCGAGGTCTGCGAGAATCTTACGGTCAACCGCAATCCCCACAATCCCGAGGCCGTTGATAAATCGGCCATAGGTCAGACCGTGCTCGCGGACCGCAGCGTTGATGCGTTGGATCCAGAGCGCGCGGAAATTGCGCTTCCGAAGCTTGCGGCCGATGTAGGAATACTGGCCGGCCTTGTCGACGGCCGCGTTCGCGGTCGTGATGTTGTTCTTGCGGCGGCCTTTGAAGCCCTTCGCCTGCGTCAGAACTTTTTTGCGGCGAGCGTGGCTCGGCACGCTACGTGATGCACGTGTCATGGTCGTTCGTCCTTACCGGTTATAGGGCATCCAAAGCTTTACGCGCGGCGTATCACTCTCAGAGAGAATGAACGTGCCGCGAGCGTGCAGCTTGCGCTTCGAAGAGCGCCGGATCAGACGGTGGCGCTTCATCACGCCGCCATGCTTCACCTTCCCGGTGGCCGTCATTTTGAAGCGCTTTTTAGCGCCCGATTTTGTCTTCAACTTGGGCATTTCGGTCTCCTTATGCTGGAACGCGTGTGAGCCCTTGAGGGCTCGGAACCGCCTGGGCATGCCCCGCCCGGCCGTTCGTCAAGGGGCGGGAAATAGCCCGAACCTCCGCGAGAATGCAAGGGTGTGGGCGGCCCCGCGTCACTTGGAGCCGCCCACATTCTCAAAGGGCCCGCCGGGAGAGGATTTCCCAGCGCCAAAGCATGCCGACCCCGGCGACAATCAGGCTGGCGAGCAGACCGAGCCAGACGCCGAGACCATCGAGTTCCGCCCACTTGGCCAAGCCGTAAGCCAGGGGGAAGCCGATGAGCCAGTAGCTCAATCCGGCGATCCACATTGGCGCGCGCGCATCTTTGATGCCGCGCAGGCTCGCCTGAGCCGTCACTTGAAGGGCGTCGAAGAGTTGGAACGCGGCGGCGATGTACAAGAACGTCGCGGCGAGCGGGACAACACCTTCGTTGTTCGGATCGTTGGCGTTCAGGTAGAGGCCCGCAAGTGTCTCCGGCATCACCGCAATCACGATGCCGCAGAGTGCCATAAACCCGCAACCAACCGCGATCGCCGTGTGACCGGCGCGCCGCGCGCCGATCGCATTCCGCGCACCGACGGCAAGGCCCACGCGCACGGTCGCCGCCATGCCGATCCCAAGCGGCACCATGAAGGTGACGGAAGGAATGTTCAGGGCGACTTGGTGCGCCGCGACAGCCGTCGCGCCGAGCGTTCCCATGATCAGCGTCGCCGAGTTGAACAGCATCGCCTCGAAGATGAGGGACGACCCCATCGGCAGGCCTAAGCGGAAGATCTCCGCTAACTTGCGCCAATCGGGGCGGAAGAACCGGTGCAGCAAGCGGTATTTCTTGAAAGCCGGCGCGAGCAACACCAACGCCAGCAGCGCCGAGAACGAGAACATGTACGCGATCGTGCTCGCGATTGCAGAGCCCACGACGCCGAACGCCGGCACACCGAAGTGACCGTAGATGAGCACGTAGTTCCCCGCGATATTTATTAGCACGGTTGCAATCGCGATCACGAGCACCGGACGTTGTTTGTCAATCGCCGTCGCGAAGCCGCGCAGCAGCGCAGTGCCGAGCCAAAACGGCAAACCGATACTGATGACTTGCACCCACGGTTCCGCCATGGCTGCGATCTTGGGATCTTGCCCCAAGAACACCAGTGCGGGCCGCGCCCAGAGGAGGGCAATCATCAGAACCGGCGACATCAAACCGATTGACCAGAAGCCCATGCGCACGGCAGCGCGCACGCGCGCGCGATCGTTGGGATGCGCGCCTAAGGTTTGCGCGACGATCGGCGAGACCGCCATCACGGGACCGAAGCCGATCAGCCAGGCAAGATAGAAGAGCACGGCGCCGATGCCGGTTGCCGCGAGCGCTTCCTTGCCGAGGTAGCCGACCATGATGATGTCGGCGGTGAGCGAGCCGATTTGGGCAAGCTGCATCGCGATCAGGGGCGTTGCGAGCTTCAACAGCTCGCGTGTTTCATCGAGCCAGGGCTTCAGCACTTCGCGCCTTGCTTCCCGGCCGGTCGTTTCGAAATAAGTGTTCATGGTCTTCAACATGGATCAGTCCGTCGACTTGCCCTGTAACGTCCACACTCGGATCGGAGGAATCGCGGGC